>NZ_BDGM02000032.1:0-14999 GCF_001748485.2 Tepidibacillus sp. HK-1
TTGTTCAGCCAACATTTTATTGTAGACGAAACGAACGCAACCGAAGGTTTTCGCAAGAAATTGCTCTTGTTCTTGTGTTGGGTACAGACGGAACTTATATGCTTTGTTTGCCATATCGAATCACCTCACTTCAATGGGCGCACCACCCGTTGTGAGTAAGCAAAAGCTTCTCAACATCGTGATTCCATTCTACTTATATCATAGCAAAAAAAGACAACTTTAGGCTACGCCTAACCGAAATTCATCTCCCACTTTCACTGGTGCTGGTACACCTTCACGTTTAGAAGTGGGAGACTTCTTTCGGAGGGAAGTTAAACAAAAAAATATTGCACCTGTCAAAATAATCTATTGACAAGTTATGCACAGTTTGTGAATAACCTGTTAATAAGTATGTTAATAACTCTTCATAATGATGATAGATGGTTTATGATTTAGTAAAAAAGCTACGAACAATTCTATTGCTCGAAGCTTGAAATAGATCTTTTAAAATATCGATTTGATAAAGGAAAAGAGTTTAAGTAGCATATCAAAGAGGAAAAATCTCACTTCTACTTCTTCAGGATCATTTAATTGGACAATAGATTGCTGTGTCTTGTCTACTGTTGTATTTTTAACCACATCAACAGCATCCCCTGTGGATATGTCAACAAAACATAGTGGAGGAAATAAAACACACCACCAATTTTGCCCCTTACCAGCACCTAGAGTAATTCGGAGTGCCTCATACTCACCAGCAGGATAAACGGTTTGACCATACATTTTTGTAGGAAATGGAACGATGCCAAGCTCAACCTTTGGTGGTTCTGAATAATTAAATCCATTGTCCTTTATCGTCTTTTCTACCAATTCTTGAAATGCTGGTAAATGCTCCTTGATAACTGCTCTTGCTTCTTCAATTGTTTTAACTTTTGTCGCATAAGGATCAAGTTGTGCAACAATTTCATCCCTGATTTTCCGTTTTAACCATTGGTCTTCAGGCGAATCACTGTTTGCTATGATCCGTAAACGAATGGCTTGATCAGGTATAGTGGCTGATTCCTGTGGTGCAGCAATCGCCATTTCTTGTTTTTGGATATCCCAACTCATCAAAAGAACAGAAAATATAAAAATAAAATATAATAGCTTTTTCATCACGTTTCCCCTCTCGTCTCTCTATTTATCCTCATTATGGACAGAATAGGGAAAGGTTAAACGTGTAAGTTTCTATATTCCAACGCGCTCCGTTGTTCGCGGTTTTCCATGATTGAAAAAGGTTTATTTTAGGTGATCTTAGCAATGATAATCCTAGGAATATCTTGAAAATCAGGGATTACCTTTATATATTCTATTTGTAGCTTCCATTTTGAGCCTTTTTGCTGAAGCAATTCAACGATTGGTTCTGATTGATCAATTCCAATTTCAAATGCAATCAAACCTGGTCGATTCAATACTTTTGCGGCTTGTTGAAGGATTTGACGATAAAATTGTAGGCCATCTTCACCACCATCTAAGGCTAACATCGGCTCATTATTTTTCACTTCTGGCATTAAATCATCAAGATCCTTCGTAGGAATATAAGGCGGATTTGATACGATTAAATCTACCTTCATTTTCGATTCTAAGATTGGTTTTAGCAAATCTCCATGATGAAAGGTTACTTGGGCTTCCAACTTTATGGCATTTTTCTTTGCCGTTTTTAAAGCGGCGTTAGAAATATCTACTGTATGAACATGCCAATTTGGCTTTTCCAGTGCTAATGTTATCGCGATTGCCCCACTGCCTGTACCTACATCTACTACGGTAATCGGCTGATCTTGCCATATTTGATCTGCTTCATGGATAAGATGTTCAAGCAACAGTTCTGTTTCAGGACGAGGAATCAGTACATTGGGATTAACCGAAAAAGGTCTACCATAAAATTCTTGCTCACCTACGATATATTGCAGTGGAATATGGTGGATTCTCTGATCAAGCCATTGCTTTAATGGTTCCCATTTCTCGATTGGGAAGGGTTGATTCCATTGGAGAAACAGTTGGCTTCGATTCCATTGAAACAAGTTTCTAATCAAAACCTCTGCTTCTAAAGGGGCTTGATCGATATGATGTTGTCTTAAAAAGGAGGAAGCCCAAGAATGGGCTTCCTTTATTGTCATGTTTCTCATTCTGATTGCTCCGTATGTTTTAATAAGTCCGCTTGCGCTTGTACGTGAAGCGCTGAGATAATTTCCTCCAAATCACCATCAAGTACGCTATCTAATTTGTGTAAAGTAAGGCCGATACGATGATCTGTTACACGACTTTGGGGGAAGTTATAGGTTCGAATCCGTTCACTTCGATCTCCTGTTCCTACTGCACTTTTTCTTGTTTCTGCTAGTTTAGCCTGTTCTTCCTCTAATTGTTTTTCATAAATTCTAGCTCTTAATACTTTCATCGCTTTTTCCTTATTTTTAATTTGGGATTTTTCATCCTGCATGGATACCACGATTCCAGTGGGGATATGGGTTAAGCGAACCGCTGATTGAGTGGTATTTACGCTTTGTCCACCAGGACCACTTGAACAGAAGACATCGACGCGAATATCTTTTTCATGAATCTCTACTTCTACATCTTCTGCCTCAGGTAATACAGCAACTGTTGCGGTAGAAGTATGGATACGTCCACCTGATTCTGTTTCAGGTACACGTTGCACACGGTGGGCACCACTTTCATATTTTAATTTACTATAAGCACCTTTTCCAGTAATCATAAAAATAACTTCTTTGAACCCACCAATCCCTGTATAATTGGCATCCATTACTTCTGTTTTCCATCCTTGTCTTTCTGCAAAGCGTGTATACATGCGGAAAAGATCACCAGCAAATAAGGCAGCCTCATCACCACCAGCAGCCCCTCTAATTTCTACAATAACGTTTTTCTCATCATTAGGATCTTTTGGAAGGAGAAGAATTCTTAGCTGTTCTTCTAGCGCTTTCTTTTTTTCCTCTAATTCATCTAATTCCATTTTGACCATTTCACGCATCTCTGCATCAAGTTTTTCTTCTAACATCGCTTTTGCATCTTGATGTTCTTTAACGACTTGTTTATATTCTTTATATGCTTGAACCGTTTCTTCTAATCCGGATTGTTCCTTTGAATATTCTCTTAGTTTTTTGGGATCATTAAGGACTTCCGGGTCCATTAACAATTCCGTCAATTGATTATAACGGTCTTCTAATTCTTGTAACCGTCCGAACATTTCACTCACCCCAATTTGGAATAAAAACTAATGTATAACGTTAAAATTATATCGGAATTGCTCGTTATAAGCAAGAAATAAAGAACACCCTTTTAGCCTAAGCTAAAAAGGTGTTCTTTGAAACGAGGCGTACTATCTTCTGTAGGTTCTAAAACGGTTGTCGAAATCACGAAAGTCTGTTTTGAAACGATCAACGGCAGTCCCACCTCTAATGCCATCGCCTACGTCACGTAGTCGCCCAAATAGATCAGCATCAGAAGTAATACGGATGTTATAACGAGGGTATAATCTCTTTAGAGCATTATACACATTTCGTTCGACACGGTTAGCTTCGGTAGATTGAATTCGATCTTCTAAATCCAATCCTACATAAGCATTCCCGCCAGCAATAACAACCGTTGCATCTTCAACCCCATTAACTCTTGCTGCCGTTTCCGCCATTCTATCTGCATCATCGTTTGCATTGTTACGGAACTGGTTAGCACGGAAGCCGTAAGGGCCAACATTGTTAGGACCGTATGGATTGTAATTATAAGCACCATAAGTACCATCATAACGGTTATATGGAGTGACGTTTCGATAAGGTGTAATGCCATCATAAGTATATGGATTCACCTTACGACCATCATTTCCATCTAACATATTCGGCTGATTGTAACCTCTCGTTAATGGTCTATTATCATTATCTACATTACATGCCGTTAATCCTAACACTAAAAGGCTGGCTAATACCAATAGCTTGAATTTTTTTGTACGCAAATGCGTCACCTCCTCAGGAATTATATTTCCCGATATGAGGCAAAAACATTTTGCTTAATTATTCCAAAGACTCATCTTTTTCTAGCGGCGGATGGTAATAATGTCTGCGACAAACACTGCGATATGTTTCATTTCCACCAATTTCAATGGCTTCGCCGGAATAAACAGGTTGTCCATCTTTAAATTTTAGGATGTGAGTTGCTTTTTTATTACAATAAACACAAACGGTTTTAATTTCTTCAATTTTATCCGCTTCACAAAGCAATTGTTGGCTACCTTCAAATAATTCATTTTTAAAATTTTTTAACAAACCATAAACAATCACAGGTATGTTTAATTGATCCACAATATGGGTTAGTTGAGTGACGTGATAAGGTTTGAGAAATTGCCCTTCGTCTACCAATACACAGTCTGGTTTTATTTCTTCGTTATCCACAATTTTGAAGATATCGGTATTATCGTAAACAGGAACAGCCTCTCTGCTGATACCTACTCTTGAGGTAACTTTCCCCACTCCATATCGATCATCAATCGCTGGAGTAAAAACCGTTGCTTTTTTCCCAGATTGTTCGTAATTGTGAGCAACGGTTAAGAGCTGAATCGTTTTTGAAGCATTCATTGCCCCATATCTAAAAAAAAGTTGCGCCATGTTTCTCCCTCCCCCCAAGCTATTACAAATATGAAATGTATATTATTAGAGAAAAACAGGCAAGCGATCGCCTGCCTGTTTATTTTTAATATTAAGGAAAGTGTAACTTTCCTCCCCCTTATCATTAGGGGTTTGTATATTCCAAAAGCAGCGACTTTTGAGAGCGAGTTTTCCCTCGTTCTTCTTTAATCATGGAAAACCGCAAACAACGGAGCGCGTTGGAATATACAAACTTAATTTATTTAATGTTGTATTTCTTCTTAAATTTATCTACACGACCACCCGCATCAACAAATTTTTGTTTTCCAGTGAAAAATGGATGGCATTCTGAACAAATCTCAACGCGTAGATTTTCTTTAACTGATCCAGTTTCAAAAGTATTACCACATGCACATGTTACTTTTGTAATTTTGTAATCTGGATGAATTCCTTGTTTCATTACGTTCACCTCTTTCTGCCCTGATTCATTTGCGAATCAGAGTTATCACACACATAGAAAAATTATAACATAAGTAAAAATAAAGATGCAAGGTTTAAGTTTGCGCAGAAATACACTCCCAAAAGTCGCTGCTTTTGGAATATACAAACTACCGGTTCATAGAGGAAAGAGGTGGGATTATAGACCTTTTTTCGGATCAATAGAAGCAATAAATTCTTGATTTGTCTTACTTTCCTTTAATTTTTTCAGGAATAACTCAACAAATTCTTGACCCTCTGTCATTGATTTTCGAATTAACCATAGCTTTTCTAACTCTTCTTTTGTCAAAAGTAAATCTTCTCTTCTTGTTCCTGAACGGGTAATGTCGATGGCAGGAAAAATTCTTCGATTGGCTAATTTGCGGTCCAAATGAAGTTCCATATTTCCAGTTCCCTTAAATTCTTCATAAATCACGTCATCCATTCTAGAACCTGTCTCCACTAATGCTGTAGCAAGGATGGTCAAGCTACCGCCTTCTTCAATGTTTCTCGCTGCTCCAAAAAAACGTTTTGGCCTATGGAAAGCTGCTGGGTCTATACCTCCTGATAATGTCCGGCCACTTGGTGGAATAACAAGGTTATAAGCCCTTGCTAGCCTTGTAATACTATCCATTAGAATTACAACGTCTTTCTTTGCTTCAACTAACCTCTGTGCTCGTTCTAAAACTAGTTCTGCAACCTTAATATGATTCTCTGGTAACTCATCAAATGTTGAGCTAATAATTTCTCCTTTCACTGATCTTTCCATATCAGTCACTTCTTCAGGTCTTTCATCTATGAGTAATACCATCAAATGGATATCAGGATAGTTTTCACTAATCGAATTAGCGATCTCTTTTAAAAGGACGGTTTTCCCTGCCTTTGGTGGGGCTACGATCAGTCCCCGTTGACCTAATCCAACTGGAGTGAATAAATCCATGATTCGAGTAGAGAGGTTGCTTGGAGCAGTTTCCAAGACAATTTTTTTCTGAGGGAAAATAGGTGTGAGAGAAGCAAAATGTAATCGTTCTGAAGCAATTTCAGGATCCATTCCGTTTACCGCTTCTACATACAATAAACCAAAATATCTTTCATTTTCCTTTGGCGGTCTAGCCTTACCAGAGACTAAATCCCCTGTTCGCAAATCAAACCTGCGAATTTGTGAAGCGGAAATATAAATATCTTCGTCACTAGGTAAATAATTGACAGGTCTTAGAAAGCCATATCCATCTGGTAAGATTTCCAATACACCTTCCATAAACATAAGTCCTGCTTTTTCTGCCTGCGCTTTTAAAATGGAAAAAATAAGTTCGTTTTTTTTCATTTTCCCATAATAAGGAATTTGAAACTCTTTTGCTAACTTATAAAGCTCTGTTAACTTCATCGTTTCTAACATTGATATATTTAAATCCATTCCGTTGAACACCTTCTTTATCTATATGTATTAAAATGAAAACATTATATTATTTTTCTCCAATTTCAATTGTTTATACATTGCTTTATTTAATCAGTAAGTTTGGTTTTTTCTCAAGTCGATGGGTTCCATCAATAATTCTTACTGTTCCTGTCTTCGCCCGCATGACAATCGATTGGGTTGTAGCGATACTTCCATGAAAACGAACTCCCTTTAAAAGTTCACCATCCGTTACACCTGTTGCTGCAAAAATGGCGTCATCACCTTTTACTAGATCTTCCATTTTCAGGATATGGTTGGGGTCGATCCCCATTTCCTTACATCGCTCCCTTTCTTGCTCATTTTGCGGGAGTAACTTACCTTGAATCTCTCCCCCTAAACATTTTAGGGCCACAGCTGCTAATACCCCTTCTGGTGCTCCACCAGAACCTAATAGGATATCCACACCTGTATCTTCAAAAGCCGTATTGATCGCCGCTGCTACATCACCATCACTTATCAATTTGATCCTTGCTCCAGCAGAGCGGATTTGTTGGATTAATTCTTGGTGGCGTTCTCGATCCAACACCACGACTGTTACTTCAGAGATATCTTTGTTTAGTTCTCTCGCTACAATTTCTAGGTTCTCTTTCACACTTGCATTTATATTGATTTTTCCCGCTACTCTAGGACCAACAGCAATCTTCTCCATATACATATCTGGTGCATGTAAAAGGTTTCCTTTATCAGCAATCGCGACTACTGCTAAGGCATTCCATAACCCTCTTGCAACAATATTGGTTCCTTCAATCGGATCAACAGCTACATCTACTTCTGGGCCATATCCAGTTCCTAATTTTTCGCCAATGTAAAGCATTGGCGCCTCATCCATTTCCCCTTCACCAATCACAACAGTTCCTTGCATCGGCACGGTATCAAAGACCCTTCTCATCGCCGATGTTCCGGCATCATCCACCTCATTTTTTAACCCTTGCCCCATCCACCTTGCTGCAGCCAATGCTGCTGCTTCAGTCACCCGAACTAATTCTAATGTTAAACTCCTCTCCATATTCTTCTCCCCCTAATTGTAGCCCACAAAAGTAAAGAGTTCCTTCGCAGCATACTCCGATTACTTTTGCGGGGTTCCATTTCTTTTCTTAGAACCGTTCATCTTTTACTCTCCAAATATTTGCTCCTAAAGCATGTAACTTTTCTACTAGTTTTTCATACCCTCGATCAATATGATATACATCACTTATCTCTGTAATCCCTTCAGCCATTAACCCTGCAATCACTAAGGAGGCCCCTGCTCTTAGATCTGTCGCTTTTACTTTTGTTCCTTGAAGATCATTGACCCCTTTTACAACTGCTGTTCTACCTTCTACCTTAATATCTGCTCCCATTCTAATTAGTTCATCGACATGGCGAAATCTTGAAGTATAAATATTATCAGTGACCACACTTGTTCCTTCTGCACGCGTTAATAAGGAGGTAAGAGGTTGTTGCAAATCAGTAGGGAATCCAGGATAGGGAAGGGTTTTTATGTCTACGGGTCGGTAATAGGATTGACCTAAAACACGAATGGAATCGTCCTTTTCTTGAACAATGGCTCCCATTTCTTTTAGCTTTGCTGTTAATGCTTCTAAATGTTTTGGAATCACATTGTCTACTGTAATATCTCCCGCTGTCGCCGCAGCGATAATCATATAGGTACCAGCTTCGATTCGATCAGGTATAATTGAATGCCTACACCCTTTTAATTCTTCAACACCTTGGATTTTTATAATATCTGTTCCTACACCGGTGATTTTTGCACCCATTGAGGTTAGAATGGTAGCAATATCGATAATCTCAGGCTCTTTTGCAGCATTCTCAATAATGGTTTGTCCTTTTGCTCTAGACGCCGCCAACATAATATTTATCGTTGCACCTACACTTACCACATCTAAAAAGATTCGATTACCAACTAATAAGTTCGCTTTTAAATATAAAGACCCAGATTCTTGAATCACCTTCGCTCCTAAACTTTCAAAGCCTTTTATATGCTGATCAATCGGTCTTGGCCCTAAATGGCAGCCCCCAGGCAAACCAATCGTTGCTTCACCAAACTTTCCTAATAGGGCACCCATTAAATAATATGAGGCTCTTAGTTCCTTTATCTTACCATTTGGCATTGGTTTAGGCTTCATTTGAGTAGGGTCGATTCTCATTGTCCCATGATGATATTCTATCATTGCACCAAGTTCAGACAGGATTTCCATAAGAATATGTATATCGCGAATATCTGGTAGGTTTTCAATCGTCACTGGGGAATTTGCTAAAATGGCAGCTGGAATTAAAGCAACAGCACTATTTTTTGCGCCACTAATCGTTACTGTCCCTGATAAATGGTCTCCCCCTTTAATCATCAATGTTTCCAAAAGTTCTCTCCCCTAACGTAAAAGAAGTCGATAAGATAGCCCACAAAAGTGACGACTTCCAACGAAGCATATTCCGATTACTTTTGCGGGGTTCCACTATAATATTAAAATTAAAGCTTGTATTTTACAACAGGGTAAAATACAAGCCCATATCGATTTGCTATTTTTGAGCCTTATTCCAATCTGCGAGGAATTTTTCAATCCCGATATCTGTTAAGGGATGCTTGATCATTTGCTCTAGCACTTTATATGGAACAGTTGCGATATCAGAACCTGCTTTTGCAGATTGAGTTACATGCATAGGGTGTCGAATACTTGCAGCAATAATCTCTGTCTCAATCCCATGATAAGCAAAAATTTGATGAATATCCTCAATCAGCGAGATTCCATCATAACCAATATCATCTAACCTACCTGCAAAAGGAGAAACATAACTTGCTCCTGCTCTTGCTGCCATTAAGGCTTGGTTTGCAGAGAAAATCAACGTTACATTCGTCTTGATATTTTTTTGTTTTAAAGCGTGTACTGCTTTAAGGCCTTCAACAGTCATCGGAATTTTAATTACAATATTCTTATGTAAAGAAGCGAGCTGTTCTCCTTCTTTCACCATTTCATCAGTTTTTAGCCCAATCACTTCAGCGCTGATAGGCCCATCAACAATGGAGGTAATCTCTTTGATAACTTCAATAAAATCTCTTCCTTCTTTAGCAATTAAAGAAGGGTTTGTTGTTACACCAGATAGAATACCCCACTCACTTGCTTTACGAATCTCTTCAATATTGGCTGTATCTATAAAAAATTTCATAATGGTGCCAACCCCTTTTTATCGTTTAGGCTTTACCATTGCTCCCAAATAAACGAATCTTTCCGCGAACGACTTCCTTCATTGCTTCGCGGCCTGGTCCTAAATATTTACGTGGATCATATACCTTAGCATCTTTTGCAAAGATTTCTCTAATGGTATTAGTTAAAGCAACTTGGTTTTCTGTATTGACGTTAATTTTACCAATTCCTGCAGCAATGGCTTTCGTAATATCCTCATCAGGAATACCTGATCCTCCATGAAGTACAAGCGGTATATCAATTTGCTTGCTTACAGCTTCAATAATATCGTGGTGGATTTTAGGTACGCCTTTATACATGCCGTGAGCACTACCTACAGCAATCGCAAGCGCATCTACACCTGTCTGTTTATAAAACTCGATTGCTTCTTCAGGCTTAGCTAGTTTTGCATCTTCTTCTTCAACAGAAAGGTCGTCTTCAACCCCACCAATCGTTCCAAGTTCACCTTCAACAGATACTCCCATTGCATGGGCTGCTTCTACTACTTTCTTTGTTAAAGTAATATTCTCTTCAAATGGATGATGGGATCCATCAAACATCACAGAGGAAAATCCAGCACGAATGAACTTCATAGCTACTTCAAAACTGCTACCATGATCTAAATGTAAAGCAATTGGAATATTCGCTGTTTCAGCAGCAGCCTTTGCCATCGCTACTGTATATTCCAACCCCATATAGCGAGCAGCCCCTTCACTCACGCCTAAGATAACAGGAGAGTTTTCTTCTACAGCTGCTTCAATAATTGCCTGAGTAAATTCCAGGTTATTCATGTTAAATTGGCCAACGGCATATTTGCCAGCCTTTGCTTTCTGTAACATTTCTGTCATTGATACTAATGGCATAACTAGTCTCCTTTCAAAAACAATAATTAGATATGTATATTCTTTAGAATACCTATTTACTACCAAGATATTCAATACAATATCATTGAATCATTATACCATAAATCAAAAAGAAATTGATGAGCTAAAAGTTTGTGAACGCATTTAAAAACGTTAAATCGTTGCATGGTTTGATTCGACCTTATCTTCAAAAAGAATCGTCCTTACTGTCTCCCTTAATTCATCAATATCAAACGGTTTGGTAAAATGAGTAATAATTCCGTGTTTTTTGGCTTCCTTAATCATATCCAGTTCACCATATGCGGTCATCATAATGACGTTCATGCTTTGATCAATCTTTTTGATATGCCTGAGAATTTCTAAACCATCCATTCCAGGAATCTTCATGTCTAGCAAAACAATATCAGGAGACTCTTTTTGAACAATTTCTAGTGCCGCTTTACCATTTGCTGCTTGAAACGTTTGATAACCTTCCTTACCAAAAACCTCGTACAAAAGCACTCTGATTCCATATTGATCATCCACAATAAGAATCTTTTTGTCTCTCATATTCTCCCCCCTGTATTTCACCAGATTTGTCCGAATATTTACTAAATATCAATCTATATCTTTCTCTATAAAGGTTAATTTTTCCTTCTGCTTTCATTGTTTTTTCATCACTTATTATTTTTTTTAAGAAAACCCACCAAAGTGATGAAATGGATCGGTTACTTTTGTAGGGATCCACTAAAAAAAGGTTTGTATATTCCATCGGAATATACAAACCTTTAAATGACAAGTAGCAGAAGATTATTTGTTTTTGACTAATTTACTTTCAAGTGATGCCTTAACTAAACCTTTAAATAAAGGATGAGGACGATTCGGCCTTGATGTAAATTCAGGATGGAACTGTGAAGCCACGAACCATGGATGATTAGGAATTTCAATAATTTCTACTAATTTTTCATCAGGTGAGGTTCCAGATATTTTTAATCCTGCTTCTTGTAATTGCTCACGAAATTCATTGTTAAACTCATAGCGATGGCGATGACGTTCATAAATCAGTTCCTCTTGATAAACTTGATGAGCAATAGAGCCTTCTTCTAGCTTACATGGATATAGCCCTAATCTCATCGTTCCCCCTAAATCCTCAATATCCTTTTGTTCTGGGAGAATATCGATCACAGGATATGGAGTTTTTAAATTAAATTCTGAACTGTTGGCATTTTTTAAACCAACGACATTTCGGGCAAATTCAATAACAGCTGTTTGCATGCCGAGACAGATTCCTAAAAATGGTTTTTCCTGTTCACGAGCATATTGTATTGCTGCAATTTTACCCTCAATGCCACGATCACCAAAGCCCCCGGGCACCAATATACCATCTACATCATTTAAGATTTTTGCCACATTTTCTGTATTTACATCTTCTGCATCAACCCATTTAATTTCGATATCAGAATCATAGTGAAATCCTGCATGATAAAGTGCCTCTGCCACACTTAAATAAGCATCATGTAAAGCAACATATTTCCCCACAATGGCGATACGCGTCGTGTGAGACAAGTTTTTAATTTTATTCACAAGTTGGATCCACTCTGTCATGTCAGCTGGCTTGGTATCTAGCTTTAAATGGCGAACCACATACTCATCTAGCCCTTGAGCTTGTAACATCAAAGGAACATCATATAATGTATCTGCATCTAAGGCTTCAACCACAGCTTCTTTCTCAATATCACAGAATAAAGCAATTTTGCCCTTAATATCCTCTGATAACGTGTGTTCTGTACGACAAACAATGACATTTGGTTGAATCCCAATACTTCTTAATTCTTTTACACTATGTTGGGTCGGTTTTGTCTTCAGCTCACCAGCAGCTGCAATATATGGGATTAAAGTGACATGGATATACATCACATTTTCCCGACCTACTTCACTTTTCATTTGACGAATCGCTTCTAAAAATGGCAGACTTTCGATGTCCCCTACTGTGCCACCAATTTCTGTGATAACAATATCTGCATTCGTTTCTTTTGCCGCCCGAACAAGGCGTTCTTTAATCTCATTCGTTATGTGAGGAATAACCTGAACGGTTCCACCTAAATAGTCACCACGTCTTTCTTTGGTTATCACGGTAGAATAAATTTTCCCAGTCGTTACATTATTATTTTTGCTTAAATTGATATCAATGAAACGTTCGTAATGGCCTAAATCTAAGTCTGTTTCAGCCCCATCTTCTGTAACAAACACTTCTCCATGCTGATATGGACTCATCGTACCAGGATCAACATTGATATATGGATCAAACTTTTGAATGGTTACTTTTAAACCACGGTTTTTCAGTAATCTTCCAAGAGAAGCGGCAGTAATCCCTTTACCTAAAGATGAGACTACTCCACCCGTTACAAAAATAAACTTTGCCATCTCATATTCCTCCTCTTAACTCTGGTATAGTTTAACCATCTTTTACCGTAAGGAAACAAAAAAACAAAAGTGACAGCTTCCCTAAGATAGGGGCACTTTTGTTTTTATCCCATAAAATATTTTGTTGTTTATTCCGTTCGTTATGGAAAATCTTAAGCCCAAAAAGTAGTTTACTCGTTGTCGTCTACAATGTCAAGAAATTTAATCATCTTCTTCTAGATCATCGTCTTCTTCTGAATCATCATTTTCATCTAAATCAACATAATCGTTTTGATCGTCTAATTCCTCATCAGTATCATCTTCAAAAAGATCTTCATCCTCTGTATCTTCTTCTAAATCAATGTCTTCGCTATCTTCTTCATCTTCATCATCTGCATATAATTCATCTTCATCAATTAAGCCCTCTTCATCTTCATCAAGAAGACCTTCTTCATCTAGTTCCTCGTCATCATAAACGGTATAATCGTCTTCTTCATCGTCGTCGTGACTATAGTGTAAAGCATCTGCTTGATCAACAGGATACCATTGCTTTAATCCCCATTCATTTTGGCCGACATGGGCAAATCTGCCATCAATATTGATTTCTGTATACAACTGTGCGATGTTTTCAATGATTTCCTCTTCAGTCATTCCTTTTAATTGAGCGATTTCTTTAACTAAATCCTGATAAAAATAGGTTTTCTTTGTTTGCTTTAAAATTTCATAAGCTATATCTACCATGGGTAGTTCTTTTAAACGTCTTTCTTCAATTTTTAAAACGATATCACTCAAGTCCCGGCACACTCCTTCTTTAGTTACCATTTACTTTATGAAAACCATTTTTGTTTACCATGATCTCAAATCTAACGAATGCAAACAATATTTTATCCAATTTTCCTCAGATGTCAAATATTTTATACTCCATTATGATTTCATAGGACATAATTTCTCAAACATGATTCGCGCAATTTCTTCAGGACTTCTTTCTTTATTTACTAATTGATCTAATTCCTTATTAAAAAATTGGGTGTAGATGGCAACATCTATCTTTTGTTGAAATAAGTGGTGCAAAAGCTCGACTACTTCTCTCTTTAAAAAGGAGGTTCTTTGCTTTTGAAGTACTCCTCGTTCGATTAAATATTGTTGGTGGTTTTGTAATGCCGCCCATAGTTCTTCCAATCCTACTTGATTTGTACTAATGGTTTTGATGATAGGTGGCTTCCAATTCGCATTTATTTTTGTCATCTCGATTAACATTTCAATCTCATGGATTAATTTCTCTACACCCGGTAAATCGCTTTTATTGATTACAAATAAATCGGCTATTTCCATCAGTCCTGCCTTGAACGCTTGGATCGTATCTCCCCCACCTGGATGGAGGACTACCATTATAGTGTCTGCAACGTTTATGATTTCTAATTCTGATTGCCCTACACCTACGGTTTCAATCAGAATATAATCATTCCCCATCGAATCTAATACTCTAACGACTTCCCTCGTCGCCTTTGCAAGACCTCCTAATGTTCCTCTACTTCCCATACTTCGAATAAAAACATTTGGATCTAAGGCATGTTTTTGCATTCTTATCCGATCCCCTAAAATGGCACCACCTGTAAATGGACTTGTTGGGTCTACCGCTATCACCCCAACCTTTGCTCCAGTTTGGCGAATGACTTGAATGATGGCATCTACCAATGTACTTTTTCCAGCACCGGGAGGTCCTGTTATTCCAATCACTTTGGCATGGCCTGTATAAGGATATAATTGATTAAGAAGTTCCACTTTCTCTGGTAAATCATTTTCAATGATCGAGATGGCTTTCCCAACACTACGTTTATTCCCCTCTAGGATCTGTTTTAACAGGTTCTCCATGATTTATCCCCTCAACCTAAACTGAATATTCAGATATTTACTGGATCGGGTAGGAGGCTGGCCATTATTTGACCAGCCGACCTCCCACAGCACCGTACGTACCGTTCGGTATACGGCGCTTCCAAAGTTTACACGTCACTTCGCAGAATAACACTTGCTAAAACTTAGA
>NZ_BDGM02000033.1:0-14986 GCF_001748485.2 Tepidibacillus sp. HK-1
CTTTGCCGCCGGCTTCCTTCAGATTCCACCTCACGATGGACACCCTTGCCTTAGGCTAATGGTTGGTTGCTACATACCCCCATAACGGACTTTCACCGTCTAGTTAATCGCCATGCGTGGCGCACTAAAAATAAATCACGAATTTTACAGAAAATTCGTGATTTATAGATTATCCTTTTCTTTTTCTTGGCATTCTTTACAAATCCCATGAAAGATTAATCGATGATCAACAATTTTAAATTGGAATCGATTTTCTACACGTTCTTCAATTGGGTCTAGCCAATCCTCGTTAATTTCATCCACTTTACCACAATTCACACAAACAAGATGGTGATGATGATGTTCAGCCTCTTCAGATCGGAATTCGTACCTTGTTACATTGTCACCAAAATTTAACTTTTGTGTAATATTTAACTCAGATAGTAATTCTAATGTTCGATAAACGGTTGCTAAACCAATGTCTTGTACTTTTTCCTTTACCAAAAGAAATACATCTTCAGCACTTAAATGATCTTCTTCATTCTCTAATAAAACTCTTACGGTAGCTTCTCGTTGTGGAGTTAATTTAAAATTATATGAATGAAGCTGTTGTTTTATTTTTTCGATACGTTCTTCCATAACGTATCACCTCCTAACAGCATCTAACCTGATTATAGTGAGGAGAATATGAAAAGTCAATGTAAATGATAATCATTAACGCACTAAAAAGGTCGTAACACTTCTCATCAACCATGGTGAAACATAACTTTCAAAACCAGAGGCAAGTATAAGAACACCACCTAAAATTAGCATTAAAAAGGAATAAGAAATAAAAGGTTGTTGATATTGGTGTATTCTATTTTGACCTCTTGCTCTAATCAGTGACAAGGAAAAACTAATCCCTGCTACACCTGCAATAATGATAACAGGAACAATCAATAAATTTTGAGGTAAAATCGCAACAAATGAAAACAAAAATCCTTTCCATTGTAATTCGGCAATAAGAAAAGAAATCGTAAAGCCTACCATAAATCCCTTCATAAATAATAGAATTAAAATGAATGGCATACCAATAATAGATAATCCCAAAAACCATAAAAACAAAAGGTATTTTAGATACTCAAAAACAACTTGTCTAAACGCTACTTTTGATTCCATCCATTGATCCGTTTGGTTGATCCCATGAAAAAATTTACTAATATACGTAATCATTTCTTGTTTTTGATCAGGTGATAAGGAGTGGACAATCATTGACCCAAAAATCACACCCATAATAAACAAAATAATAGCGAAAATATATAATGAAAAATGTTCTTTTACGTAATTTTGGATTCGGTAATCTATTTGTCTACCTTTCAAGAAAATCCCCCCTTGTCCAACATAGTACATTGTATGATGGACAAAAAAGGATTATGTCCCACTTATTCTAAAACTTTACCATATACGCCTCCCCCACCAACTTCCACAGACAATTTTCCTTCTCTTGCTTGAATGAGCATTTCTGCTAATTTATCTGGGATAATTGCTTGCAACTGCTCCATTGATACACGATGTAAAATATTCATTTCCGTTCCAAAATGAGAGAGTAATTTTTCTAGCGTTTTCTTCCCTAATTTAGGAATAAACTCTAAAGGAACTTGATGAATATAGTCTGGTCGCCCAGATGGATGTAATCCAGTTTGAAGATCTGCAAGCTCATCAATCCGATTAGACACTCCCTTTATTATTTTCTTGCTTCCACAGTGGTCACAATATGACTCATTCTCTACTAATTGATCACATTGAACACACCTGGTTTGATGATATTTTCCTAATTTTGGATCTAGTCCGTAGTTTTTTAAGATTTTTCTTCCATTTAAACCTTTTA
This sequence comes from Tepidibacillus sp. HK-1, assembly GCF_001748485.2. Taxonomy (NCBI): domain Bacteria; kingdom Bacillati; phylum Bacillota; class Bacilli; order Caryophanales; family Bacillaceae; genus Tepidibacillus; species Tepidibacillus sp. HK-1. Next base: position 1,847 of record NZ_BDGM02000033.1, read on the forward strand.
AAGCCCATTTTAATTCCTTAAAAGTAGGACTTTCTATCAGGAGCTTGTTATATTCACGGCCTATTTTTTGTAACGAATGGGCATCTGAATTTGTAATAAAAGGAAATTGGTGTAATTCTTGAATGCGATCTGCCATTTCTGTGTCCGAGCTAAGTCCTAATTCCACTGCGTCAATTCTATTTAAATCCAATACCTCTTCCATACGATCACAACATTTTCCATATACTGATTTAAAAGGAGTAAAAATATGGGCAGGTATAAATAGGCCATTCCGATCATAAACCTCTTTTTGAAGTTCCTTTGTTTTTACATAAAGTCGCTGGGAACTAAGATTTATATTTTTCATATGTTTTTGCATCCACTTGGAAAAATCGATCATATCCGATAAAAATGGGAAAAAAGCTAGATAATGAGCCTCTCCTCTTCCTTCTTCTTTCACTTCAATTTCTGAACCCAAAAGGATGGTTAATTCTTGATACTGAAGTCCGCCTTCATCCAGCTCACCAATCAAGCCATGATTTAAATAATAAAGGATTTCTTCTTGAACTCTTGGCGAGTGACAATCGATGATTCCAATCATATCTAAGCCTTTATGATGATAAGCCTCTTTCAAGATATTGATATAGGTTAAATTCTTAGAGGCACTAATCTTAACAGGTTCCTTTTTTTCTGTCCATCCAATATGAATATGTAAATCTGCAAAAAATTCTCTCATGGTTTTTAACCTTTGTTCCTTTCTAATTGCCAATAATATATAGCCATTATCGTTTTCGCATCGATGACTTCTCCTGTTTTTATTCTTTCTAATGCCTCGTCTAGGGACAATTCAACTGTCTCGATAAACTCATCTTCATCAGGTTTTGCTTCACCTTGTTCTAAACTGTTGGCTTTATAAAGATAAATGATTTCATCTGCGAAGCCTGGAGAAGTATAAAACTTAGTAATTTGTGTCATATTGGATGCTATATACCCTGTTTCTTCTTTTAATTCACGAATTGCACAATCTAGAGGGTTTTCGCCCTTTTCCAATTTTCCTGCCGGGATTTCCAAAATCGTTTTTTCTAGCGGTTTACGGTACTGTCTTACTAGAATGATTTTATCCTCTGGCGTTAGAGCAAGAACAGCAATAGCACCTGGATGATTGACCAACTCTCTTTTTGCTTCTTTTCCATTTGGCAAAAGGACCGTATCTACTTTTACTTGAATGATTTTCCCTTGGTAAATTTTTTCACTAGAAATCGTCTTTTCGGAATAATCGAAATACATTTTTTCACATCCTTAAAAAATGATCATAACTTGTCCATCAACATCATAAAAGTAAATTAAACGAAGTCTACTTTATTGTATCGTAGGAGGTTTTAATATGAAAGTGATTCGTACACCCCACCAATTAAAAATGATAGGAAAAGCTTGGGAAATAAGAGCTAAACTTTCAGAGCTATCTAAATCAAAATTAACTGTTCAGCAATATTTACAGCTTTTTTCCCATTAAAAATGTTGATAAAACCAATACGCGGCACTTGCAATAAAATCAAAAAATAACGGTTCTTGTTCTATCGTTCTGCCCATCGTTACAATTGGAAAAGGGTAGGTTTTGATTATTTCCTTTACATCAGAATGGGAAATAGAAACTGGTTCTAACTGATGTTTGGGTATTGCATGTTCAGATAAACGAGAATAAACATTGGGGAAGGTTTCTTTAAGATAACTTGGAAAAGGAACAATACTTCTTGTTAAACTGATATATTTCAATGTAGATAAAGTATGGTGACTAATCCCTACATGTCTACCTCGTTGATCATTAGAACTTGCTCTCACAATTGTGATTGGTACTCCTTCTAAAGAGGATACTGCATTGATGATACTCCCCTGTTCAACCCCAGTATGGCCTAACCAACTTCCTGTTCCTACGATGCCAGGTCCCATCATCACAAGTACTACATCTGCATTGTAAATATATTTAGCCGCAATTAGTGCAGTGTAGATATTAATCGCTTCTAAATCTCCACCAAAAGCTTGGCCAATGGTTATTGTATGATCTAACCAACCTAGTTTTTTTAGTTGCAATACATGTTTACTAAAAGCAAGGGGTAATGCCGCTCCATCAGTCATAATGTAGACAATGTTTAGTCTTTTTTGACCTTTTTTTTCTAATTGTCTTAGAATGGTTACGACAATGGGCAACATGCTATGCAACTCACCAATCATTACTGGCAAACCTTGCAACATTCTTGGCTTAGTAAATATATGATGATATTCACTACCCTGTTCCTCACATGAAAGAACAGAAAATTGAAGGGGTGTATATCTTAATTTCATAATATGGCCATTTGTTTGTTTCACTACTCCATTCTCATTATGGTTTAAAATCGAGAGCACATAGTCATATCCACCAGTGCCTAATTGAAGGAAAGTGGCTGTACGGTTAACCCATATTTGATCGCCAATTTGTAAAGCAGGAAAAAATTCAAGATAGTGAATGGCTACTCCTTCACCATCTGAATATTGAACCTTCAATACTTGACTTTGACCAGTTTCTTCTAAGATTTGAATTACCTTTCCTTTCCCCCAAAAAACCATTCCATTCCCTCCTATCACTCTTACCTTTCAGCTTATGTAAATGGAAAGTGTTCCATTCAGGGTTTAAAAGATTTTTACCAAGCAAAAACTAACCATTGGTAATTCATTTCTTTAACTTTTAAAAAGGAGACGATGTAGATGACCCAACCCCTTATTTCTCTCATTTCAGAGAAAGAACTAATCCCATTTACTCACCTATTAAAAGAATATGGTTATGAACAGAACATGCGCCTATTGATCATGCTTATCAAATAACAGATGAAGAGGTAATAGATTGTTATCCCAAATCAGAGGATACTTGGGAGATTTAGATCAAACTTTTTATTCATAATGAAAACCCATAAAAGTGACGACTCCCGTTTAAAGAGTACCACGGTCACTTTTGTGGGTTCCATGAAAATTGAATTACAATTGAGGTTTTTCTAGTTTTTCTTGATTAGAGCAAGGATAAGCTCTGTTGTTTTCACTAGTTCGCTGATAGGCATTTTTTCGGAAGTGGTGTGAATGTTTTCATATCCAATCCCAAGATTGATGGTTGGAATGCCAAGACCATTAATCACATTGGCATCACTTCCTCCACCACTGGATAATAATTTTGGCGTTCTTCCGATTTCATGAATAGCTTCTATTGCTTTCTTTACAACCTGATGATCTTCTCCAAAACGAAAGGCTGGATACATGATTTCACTAGTAAAGTCTACCTTTGTAGAGAATTGATCTGCTGTTTGTTCAAAAGCCTCTTTCATATGTTGAATCTGTTTTTCTAATTTTTCATTCACTAAACTTCTTGCCTCAGCAAGAATATCTACACGGTCGCTAACGATATTTGTTGCACTTCCACCTTGAAATTTCCCTATATTTGCTGTAGTCTCATGATCAATTCGCCCAAGCTTCATCTTTGAAATAGCATGACTAGCCACTTGAATAGCACTAATCCCGTTTTCTGGATTTACGCCCGCATGAGCTGATTTCCCATAAACTGTTACTGTAATTTTGGCTTGGGTAGGGGCAGCAATAATAATATGACCAACTGGTCCATTGCTATCTAATGCATAACCGTAATCAGCTTGTAAAAGCCCTTCTTGAAGGTGTCTTGAACCTTTAAGTCCGGATTCTTCTCCAACCGTGATTAAAAATTGAATATTTCCGTGAGACAATCCATCCTCTTTAATCACAGTTATTGCTTCAAGCATTGCTGCAATTCCCGCTTTGTCATCGCTCCCCAAAATCGTCGTCCCATCAGAAACAATATAACCCCCATCAATAGATGGTTTAATTCCATTCCCAGGGGTCACTGTATCCATATGAGAAGTAAAATAAATAGTTTCACCTTTATTCTCAGTAGCTTTAAGTGAGGCGATTAAATTCCCTGCTCCATGTCCCGTCTTTTTTATAGAGTTGTCTTCCGTTATCTCTAGTCCAAGCTCCGTAATTTTCTTTTTTAAGAAATCAGCAATTTCTCTTTCGTTTCCTGATTCGCTATCAATCTTAACTAATTCCATAAATTGATTGATTAAGCGTTCTTGGTTAATCATCATTTCCCTCCAAAGATAAAATTTAACTTCTCATCCCTATCATTTTATCATGGAGGTGTTTTAAAAACCATTGTGGTCTAACGAGTTCATTCTGAAAAAGCATTTTCCGTTCTTGTAGGTGTTGATGCCTACTATGTGTTCTCCATGTTGATTGATCTCTTGGCCCAGTTATAAACATTGTGGTTGGATATAAACTTTTATTTGTTTTGTTTCTCATCAATTTCACCACCTTTATAATGGAATATTTCCATGTTTTTTAGGAGGTCTTGTTTCCCGCTTATTCTTTAACATCTCTAAAGATTGCTTTAATATTTTCCTCGTTGCTCTTGGGTCGATCACATCATCAACCATTCCCATTGATGCCGCCACATAAGGATTGGCAAATTTTTCTCGATATTCGGCAATTTTTTGTGCTCTTGTTGTGAGAGGGTTCTCACTCTCATTAATTTCTTTACTAAAGATAATGTTTGCCGCCCCTTCTGGCCCCATCACGGCAATCTCTGCATTTGGCCAACTATAAACCAAATCTGCACCGATAGATTTACTATTTAATGCTACATAGGCTCCACCAAAGGCTTTACGTACAATTACTGTAATCTTAGGTACGGTTGCTTCTGAATAAGCATATAAAATCTTTGCACCATGACGAATAATTCCCCGATGTTCCTGCATAACGCCTGGGAAAAATCCAGTGACATCGACTAATGTAATAATAGGGATGTTAAATGCATCACAAAACCGCACAAATCTTGATAATTTATCTGAAGAGTCAATATCTAGCCCACCAGCCATCATTTTTGGCTGATTCGCTACAATGCCAACACTTTGCCCAGCTATACGTGCAAAGCCAACAACGATATTTTTGGCAAAATTCTCATGGACTTCCATAAAGTCACCTTCATCTACAATTAAATGAATGACATTGCGAATATCATAGACTTTCGTTCCTTCTATTGGAACCACATCTAACAATTCTTCACACCATCCATCGTCCTCTTTTGCATAAACTCTTGGTGGATCTTCCAAATTATTTTGTGGTAGGAAGCTAAGTAATCTTCTTACACTTTCTAGTACTTCAGGTTCTGAGGGTGAGGTAAAATGAGCATTCCCACTTATTGTAGAATGAACCCTTGCACCTCCTAATTCTTCAGAAGTGATTTTTTCACCTGTAACCGTTTCGATCACTTTTGGCCCAGTAATAAACATTTGGCTTGTTTTCTCAACCATAAAGACAAAGTCAGTAATTGCTGGTGAATAAACGGCACCACCAGCACTTGGCCCCATGATGACCGATATTTGAGGAATAACACCTGAATAAATGGAGTTTCGATAAAAGATCTGTCCATATGCATCTAAGGAAACAACCCCTTCTTGAATTCTAGCCCCACCTGAATCATTAAGTCCAATGACAGGACAACCATTTTTAGCAGCTAAATCCATGATATTGGTGATCTTTTTTGAATGCATTTCCCCTAAAGCACCGCCAAATACAGTAAAGTCTTGAGCAAATACATAAACTCCACGACCATGAACTTTACCATACCCTGTTACCACGCCTTCTCCTGGCGCTTCTAATTTATCCAGCCCAAAATGTGTGCCACGATGTTCAATAAAAGGGTTTAATTCTACAAAAGAATCTTCATCTAATAAAATGGAAATTCGTTCTCTTGCCGTTAACTTGCCTTTAGCATGTTGAGACTCAATTCTTTTTTCTCCGCCACCTAATTCTACTTTTCTTTTTCTTACATCCAATTCTTCTATTTTATTTAACATTGTTTCCTCCCCCTTACTCCTTTTCACACAATTCAATAAGCACTTTAGATGTTGCTTTTGGATGGATAAATCCTACCTTTCTATCATGGGCACCGAGTTTCGGCTCATTTTGCAATAAAGGAATACCTAGGTGGTTTAATGTAGCAAATTGTTCAGAAATCTGATCCACCTCAAAGGCCAAATGGTGAATGCCTTCACCTTTTTTCTCTATATATTTATAGATTGGACTATCTGAATGAGTCGCTTCTAACAATTCTAAATGAGAATTACCAATTTCAAAGAATGCGACCTTGACTCCTTCAGAAGGAACTTCTTCAGTTCCCACCATTTTCAAACCTAAAACATCTTTAAATAAGTGAATAGCAGAATCTAGATTATTCACAGCAATACCAATATGATCAATTTTATTAATTTGAATTTTTTTCTGTTGCTTGAACCCTACATTTTCTCTAATGCATTGTGCAATCTCTTTGATTGGTGTTCCCGGTGTAAAAACACTTTTAATCCCTTGCTCTAACAAGAAAGGAATGTCCTCCTCAGGAATAACGCCTCCACCAATTACAAAAATATCTTCTGCTTGATTTTGTTTAAGCAGACTAGTTACTTCAGGGAACAGCTCGTTATGAGCTCCTGATAGAATAGATAAACCAATACAATCGACATCTTCTTGAATGGCGGTGGAAACGATTTGTGCTGGAGTTTGCCTTAATCCAGAATAAATGACTTCCATCCCTTCATCCCGTAACCCCTGAGCCACAACTAATGCCCCACGATCATGTCCATCTAATCCAGGCTTTGCAATAAGAACCCGAATTGGCTTACTCATTTTTTCTCCCCCTATTTAGTGCGATTGATAAGTACCAAACACATCTCTTAATACATTTGTAATTTCACCAATCGTTGCATATGCTTTTACTGCATCCAAAATATATTGCATTAAGTTTGCCTCTGTTTTTGCTGCTTGCTGCAAATGATTTAAACTAGTTTCTACTAACGCTTGGTTTCTTTGACTTCTAAGCTCTTTTAATTTCTGTTCTTGAATCTTGGCTATCGAAGGGTCGACACGATAAATTTCTGGTTTTGTATCATCTTCAATTTGAAAGGTATTTAAGCCAATGATTTTAATATCCTGATTTTCAATTCCTTGTTGATACTCGTAAGCAGCTTTATGAATTTCTCTTTGGAGATACCCTTGTTCAATCGCTGCAACAGCTCCGCCCATTTCATCGATTTTTTGTAAGTAAGCTTCCACCTCTTTTTCAAGGGAATCCGTTAAAGCCTCAATATAATAAGATCCCCCTAAAGGATCAACCGTATCTGTAACCCCAGATTCATAACCAATAATTTGCTGTGTTCGAAGAGCAATACGTGCTGATTCCTCTGTTGGCAAGGCCAGTGCTTCGTCTCTTGAATTGGTATGCAAACTTTGCGTTCCACCAAGAACTGCAGCTAAGGCTTGCAAGGTAACACGTATAATATTGTTTTCCGGCTGTTGTGCTGTTAAAGTGGAGCCAGCTGTTTGCGTATGAAAACGTAGTTGTAATGACTTAGGATTTTGAGCACGAAATCGATTTTTCATGATTCTTGCCCAAATTCTCCGAGCAGCTCTAAACTTAGCAATTTCTTCAAAAAAATGGTTATGAGCATTAAAGAAAAAAGCAAGTCTTGGAGCAAAATCATCAATTTGTAGGCCAACTGCTAAAGCACTTTCTACATAAGCTATCGCATTTGCCAAAGTAAAAGCTAATTCTTGAACAGCAGTAGAGCCAGCTTCACGAATATGATAACCACTGATACTAATGGTGTTCCATTTTGGTAAATGAATTGAACAATATTGAAAAATATCTGTAATTAGGCGCATCGACGGTTTCGGCGGGAAAATATATGTTCCTCGGGCTATATATTCTTTAAGAATGTCGTTTTGAATCGTACCCGTTAATTGATTTGGTGAAACACCTTGTTTTTCAGCTACAGCGATATACATAGCTAATAAAATAGCCGCTGTGGAATTGATCGTCATTGAAGTGCTGACTTTGTCTAGTGGAATGTCCTGAAACAAAATTTCCATATCTTGCAAGGAATCGATCGCAACGCCTACTTTTCCAACCTCACCTTTTGCATAAGGATCATCAGAATCAAAACCAATTTGTGTAGGTAAGTCAAAGGCAATGCTTAAGCCTGTTTGCCCCTGTTCTAGCAGATATTTATATCGTTTATTTGATTCTTCAGCAGAAGAGAAACCAGCATATTGCCTCATCGTCCACAGTTTGCCACGATACATCGTTGGTTGGATTCCTCGTGTATAAGGATACTCCCCAGGAAAACCAAGTTTTTCTATATAAGATTGATTAATCTCCTTAGGCACATATAACCGGTTTTGTTCAATCTTAGAGCTTGTTTTAAACACCTTTTTTCTTTCAGGAAATTTTTGCAACGATTCTTCCGTTTTTTCTTTCCATTTTTGAAATGGATCAGAGTCTAGTACCTCCCCCATTACTCCCCCTCCAGACAATTTATATTTTTCTAAAAAATAATAATATTATTTATATTCAATATTTATTATATATTTCCTTCTAATTTTTTCTACTATTAAATAAAAAAGACCATTCCTATAAAGAAATGATCTAAAAGAATATGTTTTTTTATTAGTTAATTTCTCTTAATAGGTTATGCTCACTCCAATCATAGCTTATTTTCAAACCTTTCTCTCCTTTTATGTATAATGCGCCTATAAAATGAGGCATAAGACCATTAAAAAAAAGTCTGCCCTTCTCAAGGGATATAGAATGCTCTGCAATCAGGTTGTGGTCTATGACGTCATAGATCAAAAGCTTTCCGTCACATACTTCTATGGCTACTTCAAGCCCTGGCTTGTATGTACCGGTAGGAACTGTATAGCGGTTGCCTTCATACCAGATCGTATTGTCTTTTCTTACTGTCCTCGATAAAATGGGGTCAGGAATATTATATCTTTGAGGTACTGGCTTTAAGTATTCCCGCTCAATTTTGAATACTTCAGCCGGTATTTTTTAATTGTGCCATGAATTTTAGCATTTCCAGTCCTCTCAAGCCATTGCCAGAATGATTCGTTCTATGTTCTTAAGTCCATATAGTATCGATTCTTTGCAAAATTATTTTTCATGTATTTGACTACAGCTTCAACACGACCTTTACTCTCCGGATCGCTCTTACGGCATAACCTGACATAAATTATTGTTGAAATGATCCCAATAATAGGCATCTTATATTTTTGGGACAAAACATATCCCCCGTAATAGAGAGATACCGCCAACAATCATTATCGTATACCAAAAAAATCATGTAATTCACTAATATTTTCAAAAAACATTTTCCCCACCTCCAGACGTAAAAATTTTTTAAAAGGTTGTTAAATTTTAATTTAAAGCCCCTTTATAATATAGGACATTAAATTCCGCGGATTAAAAATTTGTCCTATAAAAAATTTAAGGAGATGATTTATTATGGCAAACACACGAGAGGGAACTTCCACAGTAATTGTTTCAAAAGATGATTTGTATAAAATCGAACGTGCTCAAAGAGAAATTATGCTTGATGGCATTCTTTATCCCGACAGTAATAAGTTAGAATCAGGATTAAGCCTTTTTACTTCTATTTTAACTTTCTTTGTTGTAAGATTCCCTACACCAGCACAAGTTGCATTATCTGCTGTTGCTCTTGGGTTAAGTTTAGTACCTAGTGAAAAAGATATTCTTAATAGTCTTAGTGCCGACGGAGAACGTTGGCTGGGCGAAATGTATGACTTCATGTACGATAACCCACAGTATGACTTAATTGAAATTAAATATCCTTTTCTACAATATATTGACGTAAATGATGAAGGTGAGGATATTAAATTTGTAACAGGTAGAGGCATACTAACAAAAGTTCATTCATCTAGTGGTTGGATTGTAATGTAGTGTATTTTCCACCCTAGCAATTATCACGAATATTCAAAAAGGAATGCTTACTATATATTCCAAGCATTCCTTTTTTACCGCGTAAGAAGGTTTAACTTCGTTAAAGCATTAAAGAAAAGGTAAATCTTGAACTATCGGCATAAAAAACTTTCTTAAAAGAAGGACTAGACTACGTCTTCGAAAAGACTTCAATTGAAGTTTTTTTATTTTTTTACTAGTACGTTAATATCCACCCTTCCTCTGAATGAACTTTCGTAATTACACCTTTATCAGAAAAAAACTTAATTACTTGATCGTCATCAATATATTTCGTTGTTGGAAAACTAATTTCTATTAAATCGTATTCAGGATGGTCTGTCATAAAATCAAAATTGAAACCTATTCTGGATGCTCCTATTTGAATTTCTTTTGCTAACCAAATTCTTGTTTTCTTAAGCATTACCTCATCAGATAATTCATATTGATTTCGCCTAATCTGGTAAAGTTCATCATTACTTACAACTTTGGTTTCAACCGTCTCTTGTTTCTCTAACGAAATTTTCTCAAATACTCCTTGTATATAGAAGATATAAATCGTTAAGGAACCTATTGCAATAAGTAAAATAAGAAATTTTATGCGTTTGCCTATTTTTCTCTCACTCATAGTATTCACCTCTCCATAGGGACATTTTATCAAATAATCAATCCTGATGATGATGCATATATTGCTGAGTATGAAGGAAAGTTAGATTTTGTAAATGCAATTTACAAAGCTTTGGAAGATTATTTTGCTTAAAAGATAGCTGTCGCAAAAACGACAGCTATCTTTTAAGCAAAATAATAATTCAATAAAATAAGACTGTTTTTTACTTTTTAAATTTAAATATAAAACTCGTTTTATGATTTTCACACGATTAAACGAGATATCTTTTTCAAAGTTACCGTCATTATCAACCTCAATGTTTCCCTCTTTTAGAACTTTCATTCCATCACTTAGCAAATAATGAAGTATGCTATTTTTTATTTTTATTTTCCCTTTTATAAGTACGTTTTGATCAATTGTTTCTTTGAGCTATAGAAGGAACAATCCCAGCTAGTCGATTAGCCGAAAAATCTTGGTATTCCTCCTCTCTGTTAGGTCACTAATATGAGTATAGTCCGTAATCTCATACTGAATCATTTTAAATTCTTTTGCCAGTTGCATTGCTGATTGTTCGTCAGAGGAGTTAGAACAACCTATAACAAGAAGGAAAAGCAATAACACCGAGAGTTTTTTCAACAATTTACCCATCTCCCATTTCATTTTCTTTTTTTTTTTTGCTAACACGTTAATGCCCAACCATTCTTTGAATGAACTTTTCGTAATGACACCCTTTCATTATAGAACATTTTACCAGATGGTTACTCTTTATTTCTATAAAATAAGCAAATTTTCACAATTTTTGCTTCAATTTATGTATAATGCGCCTATAAAATGAGGCATAAGACCATTAAAAAAAACTGGGCACATATTATCTTATGTCCAGTTTTATTGATTGTTAGATGAGGAACTTATTCTAAGTCTAGTCTAATTGGATAAGGATTCAAACCTAATCGATTTGTTCTTATACATTTTACCATTATAATCGTATTTTTCCAATAAATCTAATTGGTGAAATCTGTGCACCAACAGTTGCTATTAGTTTATCGTTGATTACGTCATAATGGACATTATTATAAAGAAAGTTCTGTAAACCAATTTTCAATCAGTATGGCGATCTCCGACCATTCATGTAAGTCGATTTTTAATTTAAACCAGTGTAATTTAAATATACGTAATAAACTCACAAGCAATTTTAATTGATTTTTATTAAATTTTTACAACCTATGGTTGTTATTTTTGATTTTCGTTCCCCTTTTTATAGTAGACAGAACAAAGAGTGTAGTTAGGGGTGAACCGTTACTCTTTGCCCCCCTTCTGTTTAATATAAAAAAGAGAAAGGATGATTTTGAATGTCAATTGCGCCATGTCCAATATACGGGATTCACAGAATGATATCAAAAGGAGATTGTTCTGCCGTTGATGCTAATACTGGACAAGAAATTCCTACTCTAGTTGGTTGGTACAGATGTGATTGTGGAGAACGTGTCCTATGTGAAGGTTGGCCTCATTTTGGTGGAGCTATAGGTGATTATTGTACTGAAGGTGCTATAAAGGGCTATGGAAATATTGGTGGCCAAATGTTATTCCAGGTCGATAAGAATTTAGTTTGGAATACAACTCAATCAACAATAGAAGGATATCGTTTTTGTACATCAGACGGAGTATGTCGATAACAACAAATAAAAGACTTGGAGAAATCCAAGTCTTTTATTTGTTAATTCCCCTTAAGAGGCTATGTTCGCTTGAATCATTGCTAATTAACCAACCTTCTGCTGTTTTGGTCAAAATCATATTTCCTTTTTCTACAATAGTTTTATTGATTTCTCCAGATGACTTTAATGTGATTGTGTAACTAAATCCTATTGTTCCTTTTTCTTTGTTTTCTTGGTTTTTAGTAAATGTTATATCTTCAACATGAATATTGGTTTTATATTTTTGAGCTATAGAAGGAACAATCCCAGCTAGTCGATTAGCCGAAAAATCTTGGTATTCCTCCTCGGTAAGATAAGGCTTTAATTTTTCCAATATATTTTTCTGGTATTCTGTTAGGTCACTAATATGAGTATAGTCCGTAATCTCATACTGAATCATTTTAAATTCTTTTGCCAGTTGCATTGCTGATTGTTCGTCAGAGGAGTTAGAACAACCTATAACAAGAAGGAAAAGCAATAACACCGAGAGTTTTTTCAACAATTTACCCATCTCCCATTTCATTTTCTTTTTTTTTTTGCTAACACGTTAATGCCCAACCATTCTTTGAATGAACTTTTCGTAATGACACCCTTTCATTATAGAACATTTTACTAGATGGTTACTCTTTATTTCTATAAAATAAGCAAATTTTCACAATTTTTGCTTCAATTTATGTATAATGCGCCTATAAAATGAGGCATAAGACCATTAAAAAAAAACTGGGCACATATTATCTTATGTCCAGTTTTATTGATTGTTAGATGAGGAACTTATTCTAAGTCTAGTCTAATTGGATAAGGATTCAAACCTAATCGATTTGTTCTTATACATTATACCATTATAATCGTATTTTTCCAATAAATCTAATTGGTGAGTCTGAGTCAAGTATTTGTGGGAGGAATTTTATTCCATCCACATTTACGTAAGCGTATTCATATTTTATGGGTTTTCCAAAGTAAAATCATATATTATTTTTTAAAATCCTTTTAATTCCTTTAGT
>NZ_BDGM02000034.1:0-14567 GCF_001748485.2 Tepidibacillus sp. HK-1
TCAGCTGAGATACATGGCAGAGCAAGACCTTGTCGGATTAGAGGCAAAACGGAGATACTCAAAACCGCCGACAAGTGACTTACAAAAAACTTAACTTTTTTGTGTCCAAGATATTGACTCAAGTCCAGTTTAAAACAATCCCCAATTTAAATTCATTCATTTAAATTCTTAAAAAGAAAAACCTCACACCTATTATGGTATCATTACCATAAAATGGTGTGAGGTTTTTCTGATCACAACAAAAACATAGCAAAAATAGTGGTGACCACTAAACCAATTACGACTGGAACTAGGTTTCGTCGTGCTAATTCGAAGGGGTCAACCCCAGTAATGGCAGCTGCAGGGATTAATGCCCATGGTATCAGCGTTCCACCACCAACCCAGATCCCAGCAATTTGACCAAGAGCAGTTAAAGTAGCTGTGCTGACATCTACAGCTGAACCAAACAATTGTGCAACTGATCCTGCTAAGGAAATGCCAGAAAAACCAGATCCATCTAAACCAGTGATCGAACCAACAATGGTTAAAGTAATCGCCGCAATCTCTTTTGTTAATGGGACTACACTAGCAAGTGCCACTCCTAAATCGTTTACAATCCCTTGTGAACCTTCAGGCAGAGCATGTTCTCCCAAAATACTAAGAATCCCTGAATCTCCTAGATAGAAGAATGCGGCGATAGGGATAACAGGGCCAAAGACTTTAAAACCAAATTGAAAACCCTCAACTAAGTATTCCGTTATTTTTGACATTCGTTCCTTTTTATGAAAGAGTAGACTTGTCACGATCAAGATCGTAATCGCTGTTCCTCCAACTAAGGCTGTCGCATCACCACCAGTAAGGTCAAGCATAAACATACCGATCACATCAAGTAAAAAAAGAATGGGGATTAAAATGGAAAAGGTTTTTTTCAATCTACGAATTTTTGGCGATAATTCAATTGTTTTCTTAGGTTCTTCTAATTCAACGAGCTGTGAGGAGTGTACATGTAAAGTCCCTTTTTTTAAATCTCTTCTTAAAAAATAGAAAGCAGTTACAGTTGTTACAAGTCCCATCACAATGACTAGAGGGACACTAGCTGAAACAACTTCTCCTACAGGAATTCCTGCTGCTCCTGCCGTAATGGCTGGGGCGCCTTGAATAATAAAATCACCCGATAAAGAGATCCCATGACCAAACAGGTTCATCGCCATGGCAACACCTAATGCAGGCAACCCCACTCTTATGGCTACTGGAAGTAAAACTGCACCAATGAGAGCAACAGCAGGGGAAGGCCAAAAAAACCAAGAGATGATCATCATCACAATACCAATCACCCAATAAGCGATCGATGGTGTTTTAATTAAATGGGTAACAGGGCGAATCATCAATTCATTGATACCCGAAGTAGTTAGGACTTTACTCATCGCTACAATTATACTAATAATTAAGATGGTACTTAGTAGTTCTTTGATCGCAAAAATCAAACCATTAAATACGGATTGAACTGAATCAGGCAAGGATTTTGTAACAAGCAATCCGATGATAAAAATGCCTAAGATACTGACTAACGTCGTATCCTTTTTCATAATCATCACACCGATGATCAATAGGATAAAGAGGAGATAGACCCAATGAATCGCTAATAATTGTATTTCCATAATTACCCTCCTTACTAGGCAATCGCCTTACTCATACCATATGCAGTGGGAGAAAGATTGGTGTGATACATAGAATATGTCCTTTTGATTCAAGCTAAAAGAATAGGTGTTAAAGCGAGGTGGAAAAATTGAGCATCCATCCTGAAAGACCACTCATTATCCAAAGTGATCGTTCGATGTTTGTAGAAGTTCAAAATCCGATGTATGATCAAGTCAGGGAAAAAATTACACTGTTTGCCGAACTCGTGAAAAGTCCAGAATACATTCATACTTATCGGATGACGCCGCTATCTTTATGGAATGCAGCGGCAAGTGGTATTACAGCTGAGCAAATCTTAGAAAGTTTACATCAATATAGCAAATTCCAGGTTCCTTCCCACATCGAAACGGAGATACGAGAATATATCAGCCGTTTTGGATTGCTCTCTTTTGAAAAAATAAATGGGAGATTGGTATGCAAGACGAAAGATCCTGAAATTTTAAAGGAAATCATGGCTTACCGTTCTTTAAAAAACTACTTTTTAGAGGAAATCGATCATTTTACTGTTGTGATAGATGAGTCTGCTAGAGGTGTATTGAAGCAAGAGCTGATCAAATTAGGTTATCCCGTTCAGGATTTAGCGGGATATCAGCAAGGAGAGCATTTGCCTATTGCTTTATTACCACAGACGCTGTCAGGAAGACCATTTCAATTACGAGAGTATCAGAAGCAGGCGATTGATTCGTTTTATGCAAGTGGATCGATTTATGGAGGCAGTGGGGTTTTAGTATTACCCTGTGGTTCAGGGAAAACCATTATTGGTATAGGAATCATGGCCGAAATTAAAAGTGAAACCTTAATTTTGACGACAAATACCACTTCGGTTCGGCAATGGATACGTGAGATTTTAGATAAAACAAGTCTTACGGAAGAACAAGTGGGGGAGTATAGTGGGAATCTAAAGGAAGTAAAGCCGGTTACAGTGGCCACTTATCAAATCCTAACGCACCGTTCCTCAGGTCAGAGTGAATTTACACATATGGGGTTATTTCAACAAAGAAATTGGGGTTTGATTATTTACGATGAGGTACATCTCTTACCTGCTCCTGTTTTTCGGTTTACCGCAAATATTCAGGCCAAAAGAAGAGTAGGGTTGACAGCTACACTGGTTCGAGAAGATCAGAAGGAAGAGGAAGTCTTTTCTCTCATAGGCCCTAAGAAATATGATGTTCCATGGTTACAAATGGAAAACGAAGGATGGATCGCAGAAGCCCTTTGTACAGAGATTCGTTTACCCTTGTCCAAGGAATGGAAAGAAGAATATCTTATAGCACCAAAAAGACAAAGGTATCGAATTGCTTCCACTAATCCTTTAAAAATAGAAGGGTTAAAGAAAATTTTAAACAAACATCAAGGCGATTCCATTCTCATCATCGGACAATATCTTGATCAATTAGAGAATATTGCTAGAGAATTACAGGTTCCTTTTATTACGGGTAAAGTTAAGCAGGATGAACGGGAAGTCATCTATCAGCGTTTTAAAAATGGAGAGATCAAAATTTTAGTCGTTTCTAAGGTAGCAAATTTTGCTATTGATCTTCCTGATGCAAAAGTTGCGATTCAAGTCTCAGGTACCTTTGGTTCAAGGCAAGAAGAGGCTCAACGTCTAGGTAGAATCTTAAGACCAAAACAGGAAGGGAATCAAGCCTATTTCTATACATTGGTTAGCGATCAAACCATCGATCAGGAATATGCGATGAAACGGCAACTCTTTTTAATTGAACAGGGGTATCAATATAAAATTGAAGAGCATGATTTGCTATAAGTGAGGGGGAAGATTTTATGCAGCTAAGATCTTATCTTGAACAATTGTCACCTTCCACATTAAAAAAAATCATTGAAGAACATCAAATCAAAGTTAATAGCAATCAACCTAATCAAATGGTCGAACAATTGATTGAGCTTTTTTCAAATTCTGATGCATTAAGAGAAATCTTTGAAAAAATGACGAATTTAGAAAAAGAGGTCTTAAGCTATTTTATCGTTCAGATTCCTAACCAAATCTTTCCTTATCGAAAATTAGATAAATTAAGAGGAACATTAACTAGAAATGAGTTCGAATATGGATTAATCAAATTACGTAGAAAAGGAATTCTATACACCATAAGAAAATCCTGGGGAGAAGTGGCCTATACGATCCCCGAACAGCTTTTTTTGCAATGGCACCGATTTTTATTTTTTCAAAACTTTGATCAACAATCCGAAGAGCAAACCCCTTATACTTTAGAGCCTAGTCCAAAAGGAGATTTGGAAGAAGATCTTTTTCAATTTTTAACTTATATCCAAACAGAATCGGTTCCACTCACGCAAAGAGGAACGGTACATAAACGCCATTTGGCCAAGCTGTCACAACACTTTGGGATGGATGAAACTTTGTTAAGCAAATTTCCAATGAATCGAGATGATCTCTATGAATACCCTGTTTTTTTACAGCTTTTATTAGTAATTGCAGAAACGATGGATTTGATCGAAAAAACAGATCAATTAGTTGGGACAGATAAAATAGAAAAATGGTTTACATTGACTCAAGGGGAAAGAAGAGGATTGTTGGAACAACTGATTCGGATGCAGTTTAAATCAAGCGATATCTTTCTACAGCATTTATTTTTTATGCTTTTTCATTTTCCAGAAGGACGCTGGTATTCTTTCACGTCGATTTTTCATAGGTTAGCTAAACGTTTAAACCGACCTGTAAGTGAGGAGTTTGTTATTCGAGCAGAACAAGAAATATTAAAACCATTATATGCTTTTGGTTGGATTGAATTAGGAAAAGATACAGATGGAAACTGGCTATTTAAATGGCTTCCTAAAGAAAAAGAGGAATTAGCTCAAATCTATGTGCAACCCAATTATGAACTTTTAGTGCCCAAAAATTTTCCTTATCGATTAAGAGCTCAATTAGAGCAATTTGCTGTTTTGGAACAAATAGACCAAATGAACCGCTATCGTTTAACAAAAGATTCGATTTTAAAAGGATTAGAAAAACAAAAGTCAATTGAAGACATTTTAGCTTTCTTGGAAAGGTTGAGTATGATCCCGATTGGGGACCATTTCAAACAAACTCTCCTTGATTGGGGCAAAAATTATGGAACCATTTCATTTTTAGACGTTCGAATCATGGTATGCCAATCTGAAGAAATCGCAAATACTTTAAAGTCGCAACAACGCTTTAAAGAATGGATCATTGGCGAGATTTCGCCAACCCATTTAATCATCAAAAGAGAACGATTTGACTTTCTTTTACAGAACCTTCAACAGGCTGGATTTAATCCAAATAAACAGATATGGACTGAGGATAGGGTATTGATGGGTCAAGAGATAGAAGAAGAAGAGGAGACTCCTTTTGAAGTGTTAAGAAACAAGGATTATCGAATCGAAAATGTATTTCCCTCCTTTCCATTCCATATATAGTTAGTCATCCTTTCATAGTGCAAACCATCATCTCATGTTATAATAAGGATGGAGGGATTGATATGAATTTAGATACCGATGTGATTCTCCAAACTTATGATTTGGCAGATATGATTAATCGGTCAAAAGAAGTGATGGAGTATCTTCAATATAAACAAGCATTAGAAAAAGATCCAGAAGTGATTGCGCTGAAGAAAAAACTTCAAAAAGAAAAAGAAAGTTTTGCAGAGGTTCAACGCTTTGGCCGCTTTCATCCAAGCTACCATGAAGTAAAACAAAGAATCGATCAGGTATTAACTGAGCTTGACCAACTTGAAACAGTAAAGCAGTTTAAAAAAGCTGAAGAGAACCTAGATCAATTGTTTTACCTCATATCTCGAACGATTGCTCATTCTATTTCAAAATCGATCAAAGTACCTAGAAATGGTGATGCATTGTTAGGTGGTTCTTGTAGTACTGGAAGCTGCAGTTCTTGTGGATTAAGTGGTGTCTGTGCGATTTAACTTTTTTTAATTCTTGCATCAATGTTAAAGAAATGGTAGTATGTCTTTAAGTTTTGTTATACGTTTTCAAAGGAGACGATGACATGTTTCCAAAAAGAGTTGGACTCATTGTATGGATAAATGATTTTAAAGCAGCAAGAAATTTAGAAAGAATTGGACATATCCATTTTATTTCTAAAAGAATGAACTATTGTATTTTATATGTGAATGAAAAAGACATGGATAAAACAATGGCATATTTGCAAAAATTATCGTTTGTGAAAAAGGTAGAACGTTCGTATCGAACTGAGATTAAAACGGATTACTCTTCCAAAACGGTAATGGAATAATGAAATATTGGATTAAAAGACGAGATGATATCTTGTTTCCTTTTTTAGGATAAAAGGGAATAAGATATTTTTTTTCTTAAAAAACCATTTCACTGTCTTTAAATTTCGTTTTACGAAATATATAATAAAGAAGATTAGATTCAGAGAGAGAAGGGACAACATATGGAGTTATGGCGGAGAAATTTATATATCCTTTGGGGGGCGGTTTTTTTATTGATGGCAGCAATGAGCTCCATTATGCCGTTCTTACCGTTGTTTATTCATCAAGAAATGGGGATTGAATCCGAAAGTCAAGTAGCATTATGGGCAGGGTTGATATTTGGGGCCAATTTTTTAACTGCATTTCTTTTTTCACCGTTATGGGGAAGATTAGCTGATAAATATGGGCGTAAAATTATGATTCTTCGTTCAGGATTTGGAATGGCTATTGTTATTTCTCTCATGGGGTTAGCTACAAATGTCTATCATTTGTTATTTTTACGTTTACTAAATGGAGTAATTGCAGGATTTAACCCTGCTGCAATCGCCTTAGTTGCCACGAATTCTCCTAAGGAAAAAGTAGGATATGCTATGGGAACATTGCGTTCTGGAGCTGTTGCTGGTTCGATTATAGGTCCATTTTTAGGTGGGATTTTGGCTGATTATATTGGTTATCGGCATGTTTTCTTTTATACTGGCTTGTTTATTTTAATCGCAACATTTATTGTCATGTTTTTGGTTAAAGAGGAATTTACTCCAAGAGAAAAACAAGAAACAGGTAGTTTTGTTAGTGATTTCAAGTTAATTGTAGCAACCCAACCATTGATTCAACTATTTGTAGTTGCCTTTATGATTCAGTTTGCGGTATTAAATGTGAATCCAATCTTATCGCTATTTGTTCAGAAATTAGAACCACCTGGTGGAAAAGTCTCGTTTTTCGCAGGATTGGTTGCTGCTACGGCTGGTTTTGCTGAGATGATAGCTGCCCCAAGATTAGGGGTGTTAGGTGATAAGATCGGGCACCAGAAGGTTCTGATTTATTCTATTATCGGTGCAGCTCTACTTTTCATTCCTCAAGGATTTTCTACAAATATTTGGCAATTAATTATTTGGAGGTTCTTACTTGGGCTAACAATAGGTGGTTTACTACCATCTGTCAATTCGTTAACCCATCGTTTCGCACCAAAAGGGATGGAAAGTACTGCCTTTGGATATAGCAATAGTGCAACTTTTCTTGGGAATATGATTGGACCAATTTCAGGCGGTTTTCTAGCGGGGTATATAGGGTTAAATGGAGTCTTTTTTGTAACTGCACTTTTGTTATTGCTTAATGGAATCTGGGCGCAATGGGCATTGAATAAAAAGATAAAATCATTAGCTAATTCGTAGTAGATATCTTACTTGCCTAAGTCTATCATTTCATAAAAATAATTCTTCTATAAAGGGTTTTAAGACTGGATTTGTATTTTCAGAGGAGTAGACTAGATAATAGTCAATTTTAATATTTAATGATTCAACCTTAAGTAATTTGATATGTTCCAAGGAATGGCTCATATTTTTTAGGGTATCACACATAAAGGAAACTCCCTTTCCTGATTCAACTAATGATTTCATCGTCCCTACATTATTTGTCTCGCCGATAATATGTAGCTTATTCATTTGAATTCCTTGTTGGATAAGTGCCTTTTCAACAGTTTGTCGGAAACCTGTATTTTCATCAGGTAAGATCATTTCAATTTCATATAGCTCATGTAATGGTAAAACGTCAATGTTTTGCCATTTTTTTTGGTTAGGAACGGCTAAATAAACTGGTTCGGTAGAAATGATCTGGGAATGAAAAGGAGAATCTGAAGGAATAGCACCTTCAACAAGTGCAACATCAATGGAATGCTCCTCAAGTTCTTTAAATAGATTGGCACGATCGTAGGTGATAATTTTCATTTCGACTATGGGATACTTATCCATAAAGCTCCATATTTTACAAGGAAGGAAATAACTGCCAATCATTGATTCTGTACCAATCATCAGTTTTTCCTTATTAGGTTGTTTAGTAGGATGAATCGTTTCGACCATTTGATGGTAGGTATGAAGGATTTCTTGTGCATATTGAAAAACGGTTTGACCTTCTTCTGTCAATGAAACACCATAAGGAGAACGCTCAAATAAAGAGGTATTAAGTTCTTCTTCCAACAAATGAATTTTGTTACTGACTGCTGGTTGTGAAAGATGTAACAATTTTGAAGCTTTTGATAAGCTCTTCAATTGGGCAACCAGTAGAAATACTTCCAGATTAGATATTTGCATAGAATACCCCCCATTTTTAACATAAAAGCTAGACAATATATTCTAACAAGTCAGAATTTAATATTATTTTAGCATATTCTAAGATTTTGTTATAGGGGGTATTAAAATGTTTAATTTCCACTAATAAGGGATTTAAACATACAATTAAAGTGAGCAATTCATAATTTCATACATGATTTTTCTATAAATAAAGAATAGAAGGGGAGTGGGATTTTATTTTTTTACAATTTTATGTTCAATTCTTCACAAATTTTCAAGAATTATTCATCATTTTCAAAAAATCTTCACAACTTATCTAAATCTTCAAAACACAAGGAGGGGAACTTATGTTACAAGTATCGCGGAGAACATTCTTAAAAGCCTCTGCTGCAACAACAGCCTTAGCCTCATTGGGGGCTATTGAATTTCAAAGCTGGCAAACCCTTTATGCAAATGAAAAAGAAAATATAACGATCACACCATCCTTTTGTAATGCATGCTCAAGTAAATGCGGGATGCTTGTTCATGTAAAAAATGGTATAGTATGGAAAGTATCTGGTCAACCTGACCATCCTTTTGGAAAAGGGAAAATTTGTGCAAGAGGTCATGGGCTGGCTAGCATTCCTTATTCACCTGATCGTTTAACACAACCGATGAAAAAAATAGCAGAAGGCAAATTTGAACCGATTACTTGGGAACAGGCTTACAAAGAGATTGGAACAAAATTAAAACAAATTATTGAAAAAAATGGCCCAGGGTCTTTTGTATTCATCAATGACCCACGACCAACGGGGAAGTTTTACGGCCACCGTTTTTTAAATGCAGTAGGTTCATCTAATTATTTTGGCCATGAAACGGTATGCTCTAATGCTCGAGATACAGGATTTATTCATACCATTGGAGGAGTACCAGGTGGCGATGTAGCAAATTCGAAATATATTATGTTTATTGGCCGGAGTTATGGTGACGGAGTAAGACCTGCTTCTGTACAGGCACTGGTTAAGGCAAAAGAAAGCGGCGCTCACGTTGTCATTGTTGATCCTCGCTTGAATAATACGGGACCACTTGCCGATGAATGGTTGGCCATTCGCCCAGGTACGGATTTGGCATTGGTACTGGCTATGTCTAATGTATTAGTAACAGAAGAACTTTATGATAAGGATTTTATTTCAAACTATTCGATTGGTTTTGAAGAATATAAAAACACGATCATGGAATATACACCAAAATGGGCAGAGAAAATAACAGGAATACCAAAAGAGACCATTATTCGAATTGCAAGGGATATGGCAAAGGTCAAGCCGAAAGCAATGATTGAGCAATCTTGGCGTGGCGCTTTTGGTTCTACATATGCGAATAGTGCTGAGACAGGTCGTGCGGTTGCTTTATTTAATGCCTTATTAGGGAATATTCAACAAAAAGGTGGCTATATCTTTGGAAAAACTCCTAAGTTAGGCAAATTGGATGAGTCCATCCATCCAGAACCACCTGAAGCAACGATTCCAAGGGTAGATGCAGAATACCCATTAGTTTCACATCATACTGGCGTTGCTTCTATCATCCCTCAAAAAGCAAAAGAGGGCATCGTAAAAGCAGCGCTGATTATTCAGACTAATCCTGTTCGTAATTATGCAAACCCTAAATATATGACTGAAGGATTGAAAAATTTAGAATTAATGGTGGTTATTGATATTCAAATGTCTGAAACCGCCTCAATTGCTGATTATGTCCTACCAGAACCGACTTATTTAGAACGAGATGACGTGATTGAAGTTACTCCTGGCGTTAAACCAGCAATCTCTATACGTCAGAAAGTAATTGAAAAGGTTCATGCAAAAACAGTACCTGCCGATCGCATTTTTACAGAAATCGCAAAGGAAATGGGCTTAGGTGATTACTTTAATTTCTCTGTAGATCAATTAAATCAAGCGATGATTGCTCCTTTAGGAATTTCCTTATCAGAATTAAAGAAAAAAGGAACGATTATTATCGATGATCCTGTTGAAATAGGGGTTGTACCTAAACTCAAAACTACATCTGGAAAAGTAGAATTTTATAATGAAAGTTTCAAGAAAGCAGGTTTTTCTCCTGTTGTAAAATGGATGGAAACATTGGTGAAACCTGATACGGACTCTTTCCGCCTAATCACAGGTAAACAAAGTTATCATTCTCATGTTTTTACAGCGAACATTCCCTATCTAATACAAATTACAAAAGATTATAACTCAGAACGTCTTTGGATCAATCGAAGTCGGGCTAACCAAATGGGCTTAAAAGATGGAGATTTAGTGGAGGTCATTTCTGAGCTTACAACAAGTAAAATTAGAATTAAAGTGACGGATCGGCTTCATCCAGAATGCGTTTTCGTTCCATCGGGATATGGGAACTTCTCAACATATCTAACCTATGCAAATGGTGTTGGTTTTAGCTACTTGGATCACCTTCCTTTTCATATGGATCCAATTGGTGGAACTCCAATGATTCATGAAAATATCGTAAAAATTAGAAAGGTGGGAATCTAAATGACTCGCTATGGAATGTTAATTGATACAACAAAATGCGTCGAGTGTTTTGGTTGCCGAGTGGCCTGCCAAATGCAAAACGGATTACCACCAGAAGAAGCATTCATCAAGTTTTATGAACAAGAGGAAGGGGTCTATCCTAACGTCTCTTTCTATGCTGTTCCTGTTCAATGCCAGCATTGTGAAAATCCGCCATGTATGCATAATTGTCCTACAGGAGCAACTTATCAAACCAAAGATGGCATCGTATTAGTCGATGAGAATAAATGTATTGGTTGTAAATATTGCGTCGTTTCCTGCCCTTATCAAGCAAGAGTCCCCAATCATGAAACAGGTGTAGTGGAGAAGTGTCGTTTCTGTGCAGAAGAAGTGGCAGCAGGCAATCAACCGATTTGCGTCAACACCTGTGTTGGAAATGCGAGAATCTTTGGCGATCTTGATGATCCTAATAGTGAAATCTCAAAAGAAATTATTGCAAGAAAAGCAAAACCATTAAGAGAAGATTTAGGAACAAAACCAAAAATCTATTATGTGAGGTGATCCATATGGTTTGGGGAATGATGATTGCATGGTACCTATTCTTAGCAGGGGTAAGTGCGGGCGCTTATCTTACCTCTCATATCGTGAGTAGGAAGTTTCCTTTTGCTACAACGATTCAAAAGACAGGATATATTTTAGCGCCAATTCTATTAGCGATAGGACTATTGTTGCTTGTTTTTGATGCCGAAGCAGGTTTACACCATCCATTGAGATTTATCTACCTATTAGTCAATTTTCCTAATTCGATGATGACCAATGGTACCTATATCATTTCAGTCTTTTTGCTGATTACAGCTTATCAAGCTTTGATGGTCTATTTGAAGAAACAAGTGAATGTTTGGATTGAACGACTTGGCGTTTTATTTGCGATTGGAACAGCCGGTTATACAGGATTACTGATTGGTGTAGTTAAAGCGGTTCCATTGTGGAATACTTCTGTTTTACCTGTTTTATTTATGGTTTCCGCATTCTCAACGGGAATCGCTGCTACCGTGTTGTTTGCGACATTAGCTGATCGTAAAGCGTGTTACAACATGCAATGGTTAAAGAAAACTCACTTTTCTTTGATGGGTTTGGAGTTGATTCTAATCTTCTTCATGCTTTATGTAACAAGTGCAGCTAATGAAGCCGCTTATCAATCTGTTCAGGCTTTAATCGTTGGAGAGTATGCTCTTATGTTTTGGTTAGGGATTATCACCATTGGATTATTGGTTCCAATGGTGATCGAAGGAGTTGAACTATTCCACTTCCATGCTTCAACAAAGCCTCAAAACTTACAAGTTTCTGCAGCATCATCGTTAACAGGACCTAGCTTATTACCGGCTTTAATCACAGAAGGCTTTGTACTCATCGGTGGCTTTATCCTACGTTATATCGTATTAGCCGCTGCCTTGACGATATCCTTGTTTTAGCTTTATATCGTGACGGTAAGAAAGTATAACTTTCTTCTATTTGTCATTTAAGGTTTGTATATTCCATAAGCTGTGATCTTCAGTAGTGCCCTTCTTTCCGTAATCTTTATTCATAGAAGGGCACGGATGACGGAGCGCGATGGTATACAAACCTTTTTTTTATGTATAGTGCTTGACAAAACTAATAGCAATAAGTTTCGTATAATATAATAGGATAAAAAATACAGAAGAGGAGAACTAGCAATGATGAAAAAACAAAAGAAATGGATTCCAATCTTTCTTGCACAAATCATATTTCTCTTGGTAGTCATAAGTACCCCGCTCTCGACTCAAGCAGCAGATCAAGTTACCTACTATCCTCCATATCCTCAGGGAACAATTGGTATTAACCAACCAGAAATAGGTTGGACGATTTTTCTCGGTGATAATCAGCTGGAAAAAGTAGAGTTCACCCTAAATGGAGCAGCGATTCCAGTAACTTATGATGAAGAACGTCACACCTTTTATGCCAAGCCGTCAAAACCATTAACAGGGAGTAACACAGTAAAGGCAACCATTCATTTAAAAGGTTGGGCTAACACAATCGAAAAAACATGGACCTTCACCGTTTCAAAAGCAAGCTTAAGTTCTTTACCTTTGCCAAACCAAGAACAATTATCTGCGATTAATTTGGCTAATGATTATCGTTATATTCTAGGGATTCCCTTATATGAATGGGATCGTTCACTAAATATGGCTGCACAAAAGCATGCTGAATATCAGGACAGACTAAATGTTTTTGGCCACTATCAAAAGGAAGGGACTTCTGGATTCTTTGGTGAGACAGTTGCAGATCGTGCTTCTTATTACGGATTTTATGGAGATACGTCTGAAGATATAAGTTATCAAAGTAATCCATCGATTCAAGAGGCGATTGATGGGCTTTTTGATGCCCCTTACCATCGTATTCCATTTCTTAATCCATCTTACCAATACTACGGTTATGGAAAAGCGGGTTACTTTCATGTGATAAATTTTGGTGGTCAAATTAAGTCAAGTTTAACTTGGGTCGCTTATCCAGGACAAAACCAAAAGGATGTACCCATTGCATGGAATAATTATGAAACCCCAAATCCGTTGCGCTTTTATTCTAATGCTCCGAAAAAAGTAGGTTATCCAATTATGATAGGGGTATATGGCAGTCAAGTCGAAAACGTAAGGTTAAAGTCAGCAATAATATTGGATGAGGAAAATCATGAGGTCCCCATCTATGTGAATTCGCCAAAAAACACAGGAGGTAATGATGAACATTTACAAAATGAAGTGATTCTCATTCCAAAATCACCTTTGGCATTAGATAAAAAATATAAGGTGAGTGTCATATTGGAAGTCAAGCAAAATCAGTTAGTAAAGTCCTATGACCAAACTTGGACGTTTCAAACAGAAAAGATTGCTGGAAAAGGAAAGGATACCCTACATCAACAAGTAAATTATCCCCCATTTTCAGATCAGATGGAGGAAATTCATTTTCGACTAGGAGAACGCTTTGTTCAAGTCGATAATGCTCAATATCCGATAGATGCCATTCCCTATGTTCAAAATAACCGAACCATGGTCCCGTTTAAGGTTTTAGGCAATAGTTTGGGGGCAAAAGTAGATTGGAATGAGCAAACAAAAACAGTTTTTTATCAAAAGGGCAATCTTACCATTGAATTGCCAATCAATACCTTGCAGGTTAAAGTGAATGGAAAAACCTTATTATTAGACCAAGGAGCAATTACAAAAGATGGAAGGAGTTATGTTCCCATTCGGTTTATCAGTGAACAATTAGGGGCTTATGTAGATTGGGATGATGAAAAACAGCAAGTCACCATCAAGCCATAAAGTCAACTACAAAAGAAACGTTAAAGTTGTCCCTTTTTTAATTTCCCTCCGAAAGAAGTCTCCCACTTCTAAACGTGAAGGTGTGCCAGCACCAGTGAAAGTGGGAGATGAATTTCGGTTAGGCGTAGCCTAAAGTTGTCTTTTTTTGCTATGATATAATTAGTCTTATATAAATGAAAGGCTGATATATCAATGAAATTAGACTGGGTGAAAATTACAATATTTCCTTAGTAGAATGGAATCACGATATTGAGAAGCTTTTGCTTACTCACAACGGGTGGTGCGCCCATTGAAGTGAGGTGATTCGATATGGCAAACAAAGCATATAAGTTCCGTCTGTACCCAACACAAGAACAAGAGCAATTTCTTGCGAAAACCTTCGGTTGCGTTCGTTTCGTCTACAATAAAATGTTGGCTGAACGAAAGGAAACATATGAGAAGTTCAAGGACGACAAAGAAGCCTTGAAAAAGCAAAAATTCCCGACTCCTGCCAAGTACAAAAAGGAGTTTGCATGGCTCAAAGAAGTCGATAGCCTTGCGTTGGCAAAC
>NZ_BDGM02000035.1:0-14192 GCF_001748485.2 Tepidibacillus sp. HK-1
GACTGTTAGTATAATCATAAATAGAGCATGGAACAGGCTCGATAGCTAAGTAAATTTCGTACCGTTAGGTGCGATTACCTTAGAAGCCCCCACCTCTAAGCGAAGCGTAGGTGGCGGGTAGTTCACTGGATGGTGCAGTAAGAATAGTACAAGAATGGTTTCAGAAAAAACTAAAGGTTACTCCAGGCATCATAGCAGAGTTACATACATTTGGTGCAAGAATGAATTTTAATCCACATGCTACAATTTCATTCCGTTTGAAATATATAAAAAGGACCGGGATACGCCCGGTTTTTCTTATTTCCAAGGTCCTTCCTGATGTCCGACTCATTCTTTTCAGCCTTCCCAAATCTCTTTTTTCCATACTGGTACAATTTGTTTTAAACGTTCAATGGCTAATTTACCTACACGATGTGACATCGGAATCTTTGACTCGGGCCACTTTTCTTTTATTTCCTCTGCAATTTCCTGCATTTTTTTAGAGCCATTACCAGGTAGGACTCATATTCGAGGTATGATGGGATCGTTTTTTAATTGACGTATCAGGTCTTTTATGGTATGTATTCTTTCTAAAATTCGAACCATTAAAGCATAAATTTTCGCTTCTATTTTATCAGTTAGCAAGCAAAAAATCACTTTTTAACATGTTTCATCCGTAAGCCTCTATTTATTTTCAATAAGTTTGAGGAAATGATTATATTAAAACAGCCCTATGATTATTTTAAATAATTAGATTATAAAATAAATTATAAAAATTTAAACTTGATTTTATTTTCAGAATAATATAATATTTAGATAAATTCTTATGAATACGTATTCAAGGATAGATACTTATTCATAATATTTTTTAAATGAAATTTGAATACGTATTCAAAAAAGGTGATCTAAGTTGGCTTCTTCAAAAGATGTAGCAAAATTAGCAGGTGTATCGCAATCAACAGTCTCAAGAGTCATTAACGGTTCCAATAATGTACGAAAAGAGACTGTTCAAAAAGTAATGAAGGCAATGAAAGAACTGAATTTTAGACCAAATAACATTGCAAGGAGTCTAGTTAAAAATAAAACCAATACCTTAGCATTAATATCAGGACACCTACATAATCCCTTTTTTGTAGAAACTACTACAACAATAGTAAATAAGGCTTCCGAAAAAGGGTACAATACTTTGGTTTATTTTGAAAATCAAGGAAACAACATGCATATTTATCAAACGGTATTTAGTCATAAGGTTGATGGGATCATTCTATCATCTATCTTTATTGATGATCCGGTCTATTATGAATTGGAACAATTGGGTATTCCTTTTGTTATGTTTAACCGCAGACATCGCCAGGGTGGCAATTTTGTTGAGATAGATAATTACAAAGCAGCAACTATCGCTACCCAACATTTGGTCTCACATGGACATAAAAAAATTGCTTATATAGGTGGCCCTGTATATACATCTACTTTTCTAGGGAGACAAAATGGTTATATTGATACACTTAAGAAAAATGACATTTTAGTAGATTCTAATTTGATAAAAGTAACTGATACCAGCGAAGAAGATGTAATTAAAGCTATCGATGAATTAATGGCTATTGAGTTTAATCGTCCTACTGCTATTTTAGCATCAACGGACTCTTTAGCTATCTTCAGTATCAATCATCTTATACGTTCAGGTTTTAAAATCCCGGAAGACTTAAGTATCTGTGGAATCGATAATATTCAAATATCCTCACACCAATCAATGCAGCTTACTTCAGTAGGAGTTACATCAAACAAGAATATGGGAGAGATTGCAATTAGACAATTGATAAAACTTGTTGAATCTAAAGAAAAGGAATCTCTTCCGATGCAAATTACACTTGATCCAAAGCTAATTGTTCGTAGAACAACTGCTAGAATTACTTGAAAAAAATTATCGTTTTCTTAATCTGTGATAACTGAAGTCGGCTACTTCGCCAGTTTCAACGAGTTTTACCTCTCACTTTAGAACAAAGTTGCACTAGCAATTTTGTTCTAAAAATGCATACGTATTCAAAAAGGGGTTTTTAATTAAATTATATTGAAATTAAACGCAATTAAAATGAAAAATATACAGCGTTTAGCTGTTTCTTACTATTTGAATACGTATTCAAATAATAGCAGTAAATTTTAAGCAAAATATCTTTTTTACAAATGTTCATGAATACGTATTCAGAATTATCTATTAACTACTTAAAATTAATATATTTATTAACTTTTTCGTAAAGTTTTTGAAATAATCTACTTTATCAGGTATGAATGTGTATCTAAATACTATAAAGCTATTGCAGCCTGAATAGGGTTGGCTGCTGATTTTATTAAGGGGGTGCTGTATACATAAAAATTTTCTTAATTAAAAGAATGCTGTACAGGTTTGACTTAGTTACGCAAATTAGTAAAGTAGGTGGGGGGAGTAAAAAATGAAATTTTTTAGATTAATGTTAATTACTGTGTTAATCCTATCGATCGGACTAACAGGCTGTGGAAAAAAAGAAGTTACAACAAGTACATCATCTGATGCTCCAAAAACAATAAAAATTGGAACAATCTTACCTTTAACAGGGGATGCAGCTCCCTTAGGTAAATTAGGTAAAGAAGCACGTGAAATGGCTGTAGAAGAAATAAATGCAGCCGGTGGTATCAAAGCTTTAGGTGGAGCAAAATTGGAATTAGTATTTGGTGATTCAGAGGGTAAACCTCAGGTTGGTGTTAGTGAAGCTGAACGTCTAATTACTCAAGAAAAAGTTGTTATGTTAAATGGTTCATATCAAAGTGGTGTAACTCTACCAGCTTCAGAAGTGGCAGAGCGTTACAAAATGGTCTGGTTAGCACCAGTACCATCGGATCCAGTGATTACTCAACGAGGATTTAAATATGTTTTCCGTATGGCTGACACATCTGCTATGCGTGTAGCATCGCAAATTCAGTTCATGCAGTATATTAAGCAAGAATATGGTGTTGATTTGAAAACTGCAGCTTTAGTATATGAAAACACAGCATGGGGTCAAGGTGTTGCTAAAGAGTGGAAGAATCAATTGCCTGGTGCTGGATTTGAAATTGTAATCGATGAACCATATGATAAGTCAGCAGCTGATTTAACCCCTGTTGTTACTAAAGTTAAAAATGCAAATCCTGATGTTGTTCTTCTAGTTTCCTATGTAAGTGACGCTACATTATTAGCTAATGGTTTCCATGAACAAAAGGTTCAACCAAAATTATTTATAGGTACCAGCGGTGGTTATGCAGACCCAGAGTATATTCGTAACACGGGTAAAGCCACACTTGGATTCTTTGATATTTCTGCTTGGGAACAAGATGTAAGCCGTCCATTTTCAAAAGAAATTAATGATAAGTTTGTTAAGAGATATGGCTATCCAATGAATGGTGAAGCTGTTAAAGCATACACTGCGATGTATGTAATTGCAGATGCTCTTGAAAGAGCAGGTTCAACTGATTCAGAGAAATTAAGAGATGCTTTTGCTGCAACAGACATGACAGAAGGACCAGTTCAAATGTATACAAAACATATCCATTTTGATGAAACTCAAACCCTTCCAGACCCAGCCCTAGTTATGGTTCAATTCCAAGAAGTAGATGGAAAGGTTGAGCGTGTGACAGTTTGGCCTCAAGATGCAGCAAGAAAGAAAGCAGATGGAACAACTTACGAAATTATCTTTAATAAGTAATTGAAAACAAATTAATAAGATAGCAACCCAACCCATTTGGGTTGCTATCACTTTAATAAAAACTAAACTTGCTAAATTTGGGGGTATATCCATGCTTACAGCAATTGTACAAGGTTTATTAATGGGCTCTGTGTATGGATTAATAGCCCTGGGATTAACGCTGATTTTTGGTATCATGAGAGTTATTAATTTTGCACATGGTGCTTTATTAATGATATCAATGTATATATCATACTTCAGTGTTACCATTCTCGGGCTTCATCCTTATATATCGCTAATTATTGTAGCACCTGTTATATTTATACTTGGTTTTTTAATCAACCATTATTTGATAGCTCCTGTCTTAGCTAAAGAAGCAGATGTACGAGAACCGGTTTCTGCACTGCTATTAACAGCTGGACTAATGATTTTATTAGAAAATTTAATGCTTTCAATCGGCGGAACAGATTATAAAACTATAAAAGTTAGTTTTGGAGCTTCGTTAGAATTTGCTGACGTTATTATTCCAATGGATCGATTATATGCATTTTTCCTGGCATTTATCTCTTCCGGACTTTTTTATTGGTTTCTGATGAAGACAGAGATAGGGCGGGCTATTCGGGCATTAGGTCAAGATCGAAATGCGGCTAAATTAATGGGAATTAATTCTAAGAAGATATTTAGTATCGCCTTTGGAGTGGGAATGGTTTTACTTGGAGTTGCAGGGGTTGCCATATTACCTTTTTATTCACTGCACCCAATTCTGATAAATAAAGTTTTTGGTACTTTGGCTTTCGTTGTTGTTGTACTTGGAGGGATGGGAAGTATACCTGGTGCTATAATAGGTGGGTTAATTATCGGGGTTGTGCAATCTGTTTCTACCTTATATGTTTCAAATACGATGGCACAGGTAATTGTGTTTGCTTTCTTTTTAATTTTTCTGTTTATTCGCCCGTCAGGTATCTTTGGTTTCAAGTATGACAGTTAATTAGTGTAATATTTGACATAGATAATTACTCACTAAAAGATACTGGATGGGAGTTGAAAGAATGAAAAAAGCACTAACTCTGCTGGTTTTGGGAATTTTGTTAGTAATTCCTCTTTTTATAACAAACCCATATACTCTGCATAGTTTTATCATGATTTTGCTATTTGCTTACTTGGCTTCGGCATGGAACATAGTAGGCGGTTATGCCGGACAATTATCCTTGGGTCATGCCTCATTTTTAGCGATAGGAGCATATACATCAACACTTTTCTATACTTACCTTAATTTAACCCCATGGATAGGATTGATTGTTGGCGGGATTTTTGCTGCATTGATTGCTGTTTTGATAGGGATACCGTCATTCCGTTTAAAGGGAGCCTATTATTCACTTGCTACTTTAGCATTTGCTGAAGGATTCAGAAGGCTTTTGGAAAGCGTTCATACTGTAAAAGGAATTAATTTCGGAGGTGCAGAAGGAATTGCTGTTCCTTTAAAGATGGATGCGGCGTTTGTTGATTTCCAGTTCCTATCTAAAGTTCCATACTATTACATTATCCTTTTCTTTTTAATTGCAATCAGTACAATTATCTGGTGGATTGAAAATTCTAAATTAGGCTATTATCTAACAGCCATACGTGAAGATGAAGAAGCAGCCAAGGCTTTAGGAATAAATACAAGAAATGTTAAGTTATATGCTGCAGGTCTTAGTGCCTTCTTTACAGCAATCGGGGGCAGCTTTTTTGCTCAATTAGTCAGATATTTGGAACCACACAGTATTGCCGGTTTTGATTTATCAGCCCAAATGGTCTTTTTGGCAATCATAGGAGGCATGTCAACGGTTTATGGACCAACATTTGGCGCATTCCTATTAGTGGCTCTTGGTGAATATTTGCGTGCTAGTTTTAGCGATATAATCCCAGGATTACATCTAATTATTTACGGTTTAGCAGTAATTTTGGTTATCTTGTATTATCCTAAAGGAGTATTTGTGGCCATTCGTGATAAGTTTGCAAAATCTTCAACAGGAAAAAAGCTTAATTTAATGGATTACATTCCTTTTTCACGAAGGAGGAAAACCGATGGAACTACTTAAAATCTCTAACTTAAATAAGAACTTCGGCGGTCTCACTGTTACAAAAGATCTAACAATGCATATCAATAAAGGACAAATTTTTGGTATTATCGGTCCTAACGGCGCAGGAAAATCTTCACTTTTTAATCAAATATCAGGCTATATTAAACCTGATTCAGGTTCAATTTTCTACAAGGGCGAAGATATAACCGGCTTACCTCCGCATGTTTTAAGCAAAAAAGGAATTGGTCGTACTTTTCAGATCGTGAAGCCTTTTAAATCAGAAACTGTCCTTTATAATGTGACAGTTGGAGCATTTAATATAACAAATAATCGTAAAGAAGCAATACAACGGGCAGAAGAAGTATTAAAATTGGTTGGTTTATACCACAAAAAGGATGTATTAGCGAAAAATCTGACTATTGTTGATTTGAAACGTTTGGAAATTGCCAAAGCAATGGCTACTAATCCTGATTTATTACTTCTTGATGAGGTGCTTGCCGGACTCACACCAAGTGAAGTTGATGAGGCTACCAAACTTATCGAAAAAATCCGCGATAATGGCGTTACCATTTTGATGATAGAGCATGTTATGCAGGCGGTAATGGCTTTGTGTGAAAGAGTTGTCGTTATCTCTTACGGCATTCCTATTGCAGAAGGAACTCCCGAAGAAGTAACAAAAAATCCTGAAGTAATAACAGCTTATTTGGGGGCTGATGAAGATGAGTAGTTTGTTAACTGTTAATAATTTGGATGTTCATTACGATGGAATGACAGCTTTAAAAGATATATCATTAGACATAAAACCTGGTGAAATTGTCAGCATTTTAGGTTCCAATGGTGCAGGTAAAAGTACTTTAATTAACGTAATATCAGGAATTAAAGGGAAAACTTCAGGTGCTGTTACTTTTGAGGGTCAAGAAGTGACCAATGTACCTGATTATGAAAGGGTTAAGTTAGGGATTGTACAAGTTCCTGAAGGTAGAAGACTTTTTCCGGCAATGACCGTTGAGGAAAATTTGATTTTAGGCTCATTTAATCCAAGGGCAAGAAAGGAAAGAGAGCAGACATTAACTGAGGTCTATGAATTACTGCCAAGATTAAAAGAAAGAAGAAAACAGGAAGCAAAAACACTAAGTGGCGGAGAACAACAAATGGTAGCCATTGGTCGTGCTTTAATGGCAAAACCTAAATTACTGCTGCTTGACGAACCTTCTTTAGGATTATCTCCGCTGTTAGTAAAAACCTTATTTAAATTAATAAAAGACATTAATGAAAAAGGTATAACTATAATACTCAGCGAACAGAACGTAAAACAGACTTTAAAAATTGTAGATCGAAGTTATGTTTTAGAAAACGGACATATAGTTATGGAAGGTCGAGGTCAGGATTTATTAAATGATGAACATATTAAAAAAGCGTTTTTGGGTATGTAGAAACCATTAGAACGAAAGGTAGGAGTGTTTCTTATGTATAATTTTGTTTCTCCTTTAACAATTATATCCGGTGCCGGAAGCTTAGCCAAACTTCCAGAACAAATAAATAGATTTAATGCAAAGAAAGTAATGATTTTTGCAGACCCGGGTGTGATCCAGGTGGGAATAGTTAAAAAAGTTGAAGATGTATTAGTAGGTGCAGGCATTACTTATGATTTGTACAGTGAGATAATACCAGAACCTCCAGTACATATAGCAGACCAAGCAGTTAGTGCTTTAAAAAATAGTGATGCTGATATGGTAATCGGAATTGGGGGAGGAAGTTCTTTAGATATTACCAAGGCTGTAGCTGTTTTAAGCAAACACGAAGGTACAGTAGCAGATTACCTAAACTTAACGGGAACGAAAAAATTAAGTAATAAAGGTCTTCCAAAAATATTAATTCCAACTACATCGGGAACTGGATCAGAAGTAACTGATATTGCTGTATTTTCTTTAGAGTCTTCAAAAGATGTAATTACAAATAACTATTTGCTGGCTGATGTCGCGATTGTTGATCCAGAATTAACATACACACTTCCACCTAGAATTACAGCGGCTACAGGAGTTGATGCTTTAACCCATGCTGTAGAAGCTCTTATTTCTGTTAACGCTTCACCTTTAACAGATGCTTTAGCATTGGATGCTATTAGACGTATTAGTCAAAATATCCGTACAGGTGTATGGCATGGCTCTAATGTAAAAGCACGCAGTGAATTATCCTGGGGAAGCTTAATCGCAGGCTTAAGCTTTTATAATGCCGGAGTATCAGGTGTCCATGCATTAGCTTATCCGTTAGGCGGACTATTTAAACTATCCCATGGGGATTCTAATGCTGTACTATTACCCTATGTATTTGATTTTGTCTGGCCATCATGCATAGAAAAAATGGTGCTCATGGCAGATGCATTAGGAGTAAATAGAGCAGGTTTATCTAACCGTGAAGCTGCAATTGCTGCGGTTAAAGCGTTGTATGATATTGTTAAGGATGTAGGAATACCAACTAATTTGCAGGAATTTGATATAAAAGAAGAGTATATTGAAAAATTATCGCAGGATGCGTTAAAACAAAAGCGTTTACTAGCTAGAAGCCCAAAACCTTTCACAATTGATGATATAAGAAAGGTTTATACAGCAGCTTATAATGGGAAATTAAATCTGTTATAATAAAATTTTTTCAGAAAATTATAACATCTCTTCTAAAAAAATGATAATCTTATATTTAGAATTTCATAAAAATCTAGGGAGGGATAAAAGAGTGAAAATAATACGTATTAATATGAAAGATTTAACCGTAAGCGAAGACCAATCTTTAAAATACGACGGATTAGGAGGAAGAGCCTTAACATCAAAAGTAATACATGACGAAGTCCCTCCTACATGTCACCCGCTGGGACCATTTAACAAATTAGTCTTTGCTAACGGAGTTTTAACAGGTTCTGGAGCATCCAGTGCAGACCGCTATTCGATAGGTGCCAAAAGCCCGCTAACTGGAGGCATCAAAGAAAGTAATGCAGGAGGTATTTCCGGTCTAAAACTTGGAAAATTGGGAATCAGTAGTCTGATCTTTGAAGGAGTTCGTGACGATTTTAAAATTATTCATATCTCTAAAGAGAGCATCACCTTTGATGATGCAACACCCATTTTAGGCAAAGAATTAAGTGAAGCAGCCGATTGGTTGAGAGATAGATACGGAAAACATATTGCCGTCTGGTTAATTGGAGTAGCAGGAGAACAGAAAATGAACCTTGCTGCCATAGCAGGTCAGGATAAAGAAGGCTTACCAACCAGATTTAATGGCCGGGGAGGGCTTGGAGCAGTTGCAGGTTCAAAGGGGATAAAAGCAATAGTATTAGATGATGCCGGAGTTGAAAAGAACAAACCAAAGGACAGAGAAAAATTCAGAGAAGCAATGAAGACTTATCATAAATGGTTAATGGAGACACCGGGAACAGCAAAAGTATTCCCAGAGCTTGGAACAGCAGGACTGGTAAAAACAACAAACGCCTTGGGAGCCCTGCCGACAAGGAATTTCTCAACAGGTTCATTTGAACTCTATGAAAACATAACAGGAGAAAAACTAAGAGAAACAATACTAGAGCGTGGCGGCGAAGGAAATCCGACACATGCCTGTATGCCGGGTTGTATAATTCGCTGTTCCAACGTCTATGTAAACAAAGCAGGTAAACTGGTAACATCACCACTAGAATACGAGAATATCGGTTTATTAGGATCAAACCTTGGTATAGGAGACCTCGATGCAATAGCAGAACTAAACAGATTATGTAACGAATACGGAGTGGATACCATCGAAACAGGAGCAGCAATAGGCGTACTAATGTCACAGGGAGTACTATCCTTTGGTGACGTAGAAGGAGCACTAAACGCAGTAAAAGAAATTAAAGCAGGAAGTCCTTTAGGGAGAATCATTGGCGGGGGAGCAGAGATAGTCGGTAAATTGTACGGAGCATACAGAGTTCCAACAGTAAAAGGGCAATCAATGCCAGCCTATGACCCAAGAGCAATCAAAGGACTTGGTGTCACATATGCAACATCACCAATGGGTGCTGACCATACAGCAGGGCAAACAATAAGGGCACAAATTGACCATCATTCTGCAGAAGGTCAAGTAAAAGCATCAAAGGACGCCCAGGAAACAGTTACAATCTTTGATTCCTTAGGAATGTGCTACTTCAGTGGAGGAGCAATTCAAGGCCGCTTTGATCTAATTGCAGATTTAATTTCTGCTTATATCGGGCAGAAGGTTACAGCTGAATACTTAAAAGAAACAGCCTTAGAGACATTAAAGCTTGAGCATCAATTCAACAGAAGGGCAGGATTCACCAAAGCTCACGATCGATTACCAGAGTACTTCTATACAGAAATGAATGAAGCAAGCAAAACAGTATTCGATGTGCCTCAAGAAGAGTTAGAATTAATAGGAGTCGAAGGGAATGGTCGTTAAGATTATCTCAAATATTCCTTATTTACAGCAATTAAATGGAGAACATCGAGTAGTAGAGAAAACCACAGTTAAAGCTTTTTTAGAATCCTTAGGTATTAAATGGGATGAAGATGCTTTGGTTGTATTAAACGGTAAGATTAGCACCGGTCAAGAAAAATTAAAAGAAAATGATAGAATTCAATTGCTAATTCCGCTTGCAGGTGGATAAAAAACAAATCAAAATTCTTATAATCAATAAAAACCGCTGATTCTTCAACGGTTTTTTATTCCTATTGGAAGGGGAACTAGAATCTGTTACGAATAGGTTTAGAAAGTAAAGAAATGGATAGCAAAGATTGGGAAGAAGCCACAGAGGTATTTGAACAGGTTAGATTTAGTCGTTCATCTATTGCAGGAGTATGGCAATTCGGACGATCTGGAGGAAATTAATAACAAAAATCCAAGCTTGACGCCTTTATTCTAATTTTGTTAGAATAGGCACAATATAAGACGACTAGTGCTAGGATGGACAACCCATCCTAGTTATTTTTGTATAGGCTAAGAGATAATTTATTTATTTAATGGAGGTCCTATATGGAAAAGCCAAATGATATGATTATTGTTTTAGACTTTGGTGGCCAATATAATCAACTGATTGCGCGAAGAGTAAGAGATTTAGGGGTGTATAGCGAACTAATTCCTTTTGATACACCAGCAGATCAAATTAAATCTATGAACCCTAAAGGAATTATTTTCTCAGGTGGACCTGCAAGTGTCTATGTAGAAAATGCACCTATCGTTGATCCCAAAATATATCAACTAGGGATCCCGATTTTAGGAATTTGCTATGGAATGCAATTAATGACCCACCAATTAGAGGGGAAAGTTGAACGAGCTAATGTTCGTGAATATGGAAAAGCAAATATTCAAATTAAGACAGATTCTTTGTTATATAAGGAATTAGATAAAACCCAACAAGTTTGGATGAGCCATTCAGATTTAGTTATTGAGCCGCCAAAAGGATTCCAAGTTGATGCAAGTACTGAACATGCTCCTATTGCTGCAATGAGTCATCCAGAAAAGCATTATTATGCAGTACAATTTCACCCAGAAGTACAGCATTCGCTTTATGGAATGGATATGTTAAAGAATTTTCTGTTTGATGTATGTAAAGTAGAAAAGAATTGGTCAATGGAAACTTTTATTGAAGACAAACTTCATGAAATTAGAGAAATTGTTGGAGATAAAAAAGTATTATGTGCCTTAAGTGGCGGGGTAGATTCTTCTGTCGTAGCTGTCCTTATTCACCGAGCTATCGGAGATCAATTAACTTGTATGTTTGTAGATCATGGACTGCTTCGGAAAGGGGAAGCAGAAAGTGTCATGGAAGTCTTTGGTGAGAAATTTAATATGAATGTGATTAAAATCGATGCAAAAGATCGTTTCCTTACTAAGTTACAAGGTATCAGTAACCCTGAACAAAAACGTAAAATCATTGGGAATGAATTCATTCGAGTATTTGAAGAAGAGTCAAACAAACTGGGAAAATTTGATTTCTTAGCCCAAGGGACTCTATATACTGATATCATTGAAAGTGGAACAAAAACTGCGCAAACGATTAAGTCCCATCATAATGTAGGTGGATTGCCTGAAGACATTCGTTTTGAGTTAATTGAGCCATTAAATACATTATTCAAAGATGAGGTTAGAAAAGTTGGAACCGAATTAGGAATACCTGATGAAATTGTGTGGCGCCAACCCTTCCCAGGGCCTGGTTTAGCGATTCGAGTATTAGGGGAAGTAACTGAGGAAAAGCTGCAGATTGTGCGGGATTCAGACCAAATCTTGCGGGATGAAATAAAAGCAGCTCATTTAGATCGTGAAATATGGCAGTATTTCACTGTATTACCTGATATAAAAAGTGTTGGTGTGATGGGGGATGTAAGAACCTACGCCTACACCGTAGGTATACGTGCTGTCACCTCCATCGATGGGATGACTGCTGATTGGGCAAGAATCCCTTTTGAAGTTCTAGAGAAAATATCTAATCGAATCGTTAATGAAGTAGATGGAGTCAATCGTATTGTTTTAGATATCACCTCAAAACCACCTTCAACGATCGAATGGGAATAATTGAGTTATTTTACGAACAATTTATACTTTTTATAAAAAAATGTTCGTTTTTTATCTTGACAATCAAACAAGCTCTTGGTACACTTACTATTGAAAGAACAACATATAATTCAATCATATCTGTTCTTCGTATATGTCTGAGGATAAGGCTCAGATGTCTCTACCGAGCGACCGTAAATTGCTTGACTACGAAGGGATCAGACCTGTTACAAATCTTATGATTTTTATTGCGCTTAAGATTTGAACTGTTTAGACCCTTCTATGCCTAGGTAGAGATCTTCTATCTAGGTTTTTTCATTTTTAAACAAATAGTAAATGAGGAGGAGAAATTGATGGAACAAACAGCAAAACTATCCCAAAAAAATAATTCAGAGCTAGTCTCTGGCATCGATCGTTTTTTTGGTTTAAGTGAAAGAAATACCACGGTTCGTACAGAGTTATTAGCTGGAATCACTACCTTTCTAACAATGGCTTATATTTTAATTGTTAATCCATTTTTCCTTGGACAATTAGGTGGAATGGATATGGGAGCTGTGTTTGTTGCTACTGCTGTATCAGCTGCAATTGGTAGTTTATTAATGGGACTATTAGCTAACTACCCAATCGCTTTAGCTCCAGGGATGGGTTTAAATGCATATTTTACATTTACGGTTGTATTAGGGATGAAAGTACCATGGCAAACTGCTTTAGCAGCCGTCTTTATTTCAGGTGCTATTTTCTTTATTTTAACTCTTACAAAAATTAGAGAAGCCATTATCAATGCAATCCCATCTGGTTTAAAACACGCTGTATCAGCTGGTATTGGGTTGTTCATCGCTTTT
This sequence comes from Tepidibacillus sp. HK-1, assembly GCF_001748485.2. Taxonomy (NCBI): domain Bacteria; kingdom Bacillati; phylum Bacillota; class Bacilli; order Caryophanales; family Bacillaceae; genus Tepidibacillus; species Tepidibacillus sp. HK-1. Next base: position 13,105 of record NZ_BDGM02000035.1, read on the forward strand.
ATTGGATTAAAAAATGCGGGTATCATTGCTGCAGATCCGGAAGGAACATTTGTAAAACTTTCTACAGAGCTTGGTAGACCGGATATATTACTTACTTTTTTTGGAATCATCGTTACCTTATTTTTCTTGGTTAAAAAAGTAAAAGGCGGAATTTTTTATGGTATGATTTTAACCGCTATTGCTGGTTGGTTATTTGGTATCGTTCAAACTCCTACAGGTGTTTTTGCTGCACCACCTAGTATTGAACCTACTTTTATGCATCTTGATTTTAAAGGTGCTTTAAACATGGGATTATTAACGATTATCTTTTCCTTCTTGTTTGTAGATTTCTTTGATACTGCAGGGACATTAGTTGGCGTGGCCAATCAAGCAGGACTCATGAAAGATAATAAATTACCTAAAGCAAGCCGTGCACTCACAGCTGACTCGATTGCTACGATGGTAGGTGCAATGTTTGGTACATCTACTGTAACCTCATACATTGAGTCATCAGCAGGTGTTGCAGCTGGTGGTCGTACTGGTTTAACCGCAATTTTTACATCAATCATGTTTTTAGTTGCACTTTTCTTTTATCCATTGATTCAAGCTGTTGCGAGTGTTGCAGCAATTACATCTCCTGCGTTAATTATCGTGGGAATATTAATGGTGTCTAGCTTGAAGGAAATTGACTGGAAAGGACTTGATGAAGCTGTTCCTGCTTTCTTTACTATGTTAATGATGCCTTTAACTTTTAGTATCGCAACTGGAATTAGCCTTGGATTTGTCGTTTATCCATTAGTGAAAGTATTTGCTGGTAAAGCCAAAGAAGTTCATCCAATCATGTATGTTTTAGGAGCATTATTCGTATTAAGATTTATCTTCCTATAAGAAATGAAATAGTAGTTCTTTTTATGATCAAAATATTAAAATTGATTGACTATATAGAGGTTATTGGTTGTCGAAACTAATAATCTCTATTTTTTAGTGCGCCACGCATGGCGATTAACTAGACGGTGAAAGTCCGTTATGGGGGTATGTAGCAACCAACCATTAGCCTAAGGCAAGGGTGTCCATCGTGAGGTGGAATCTGAAGGAAGCCGGCGGCAAAG
>NZ_BDGM02000036.1:0-12587 GCF_001748485.2 Tepidibacillus sp. HK-1
TTATACAACATTTCGCTATAATTCGCTATAAAAATTTTTAATAAAATAAAAATAAAATTAGCCTAAAACACTACATGTACCAGTGCTTTAGGCTATATGCGCTTAAAATTTATATGCAAAACTGTGGTGGAAGAACGTTCAGAAGCGTATTGTTCGTTCATCTGTTTAATCTTTTCGTTAAAAAAAGCAATCGGATCATCGTATTGTTTTTCTAGTTCATCCAGATAACCAAGGGATTTGATGGTTCTGGATTTAGGGGATTTACTATTAGCATCCCGATAGCTCTGTACGATGGATAAATAAATGCGACCAGTTTTTTTATTTTTCACTTGTCTAAGAAACATGAACATGGCTCCCTTAATTGAATACGATTTTACCTTCATTATACCATATTATTCTACAAAAGTCTACTAAAATATGACAAAAAAATAAAATAAAAATCCCCGGAAACATCAATGAAATCAATGCTTTCGGGTTAATAGTTGTTTAAATGTGTTGCAAAATTAGGGGTAGCACCTATTTTTACAGCCTTATCATTGGATACGTTATACATGTCATGCCCTCCCGAATAGGATTAGTTGTTTACATAATTTTACCACAATACAAATTACGTATATATACTATTACAAGTCTTCTGCCACATTTCCCCAATTATACAAAACTCAAAATAAGTTTAATGCCTAATTTTGTAAAATGTTTTTAATTCAGGTTTATTGACAGCTATTATGGCATATAATATAATGATCTTAGTGATCAGGCTCATGTTCCTTCCGAGGACTGGGCTATTTTTATGGGGTGAAAAGCAATGAAGCCATTCCAAACGCATCGTCAGCAAATTTCCATTCTACGTGGTAGAGGTTTAACCATTAATAATGGATCCACTGCTATGCGTATATTTGAAAGAGAAAATTACTACAATGTAATAAATGGGTATAAAGATTTATTTTTGGTAAAGAATCAAAATGGACAACCTATAACTCCAGAAACATATATACAGAATACCACAATTGAGGAAATATATAATCTTTTTACATTTGACCGGGAATTAAGAAATTTATTCTTGAAATATCTACTAATATTTGAAAATAGTATTAAATCCAAACTTTCCTATAGGTTTAGTGAAAAGTTTAAGGAACCCCATGCTTATTTATTGTGGAAAAACTATTCAATAGATATCAAAATAAATTTTCTACAGTTCCATTTACAGATATTTTAGCGATTATGGGGTTTGATCCAAAGTGGAAATCATATTTCTAATTAAAAATAACCCACCAAGTAGCCGTAAAGCAAATACTGAACTGCCCCCCTATCAAAAGGGAGCATATCAGATCTTTTTTCTTAGTGGTTATTTATATACGCCTCCACGGTTGTCAATCGTCAGAATATATACTCCCTCCCACGACACAAATTCTGAGTTATTATTTAGTTGGCGTTCTTCTTCTTCACTTAAATCAATTTCTTCTGGTTCCATTTCCAATATTTCATCCCAATCTGGACGTTTGTGAGTTAGGGATAAGAATTTTAAGTAATCATAAGCTGATTTCTTAGCAGATTCAGGAAGGTTTCGGACCAATTTAACTAAATCTTCATTACTAATTGCCATCATTCAAACCTCTTTTAATTTTCTATATACAGACAACAAAGTTGTTTTTTTACAGCACTTACATAATCCTAAGTGTAATAACAACTCTTTAGATATCATTATACTTCTTTAATGAATTTGATCTCAACAACAGTTTCTTTGCACCTATAAATGATACAGAATAAAATATCCTTCTTTTTTATTAAAAAAAAGCCAATTATTAAAAGAAAGAACCCTATCTTATAAAAAATAGATAAGGTTCTCCATGTTCATATTATCTCATTCCGTCAAATTTACTTTAATCCCAATTACTACATCGTCTAATAGGTACAAGGTTAGGGATTGATTTTGTTGTAGGTCGCCTAAGTAATAGGTTGCAGTACCTTTCCAAACACGAACATCTTTTGCTAATTGATAGGACTTGTACATTCCTGAGGTATCTTGGATATAGATTCTTCCATCATTTGCATTGACAGTTGTTAGTTTTCCTGATACTTTTTCCATTTGTGTGATCAGGATTTCACTACCCACTTCAACCACTTTGACATAATCATCGGTCTTTAGATTATTGATCGACATTTCAGTACCGTTACTATTATAAACAGTTACCGAGTTATTTAGACTGATCGTTTTTTGTCCATCAGAGGTATTTAGAATGAGTTGCTCTCGGTAGGTTTCAATTGAAGCAATCGTTCCATATGTTGGTGGAATAACGTATATACGTTCCAAATCGTCGCCGATAAATGTTAATTGTACTGTATCTCCTTCTTTTAAGTCCTCGATTGTTGGTTTTGATACGTTTGGAATGGATAGAGTGGTCGAGCTAGATAAATAGTAGTAGTCTTCATCTCCATCAATATCCACTGTAATTCTTTTTCTACTCGTACTGATATCCGTTAAGGTATAGGTTCCTGCAGTTCTTACGTCAATTTTTGTAACGACTTCTTGTTTAATCGTTACGATTATTTCCTGTCCAACTTCTAAATCAGATAAGTCAGGTCTGGTTTCATTGGCGATATTTACGTCTACATCTGGATCTAACCGATAAGTTAAAGTTTGACGTTGTTCGTTTTTAAGGGTAATAAAATCTCCCTGATCATCAATCCGAACAAACTCGCCCTTAACCGTATTATTTAAGGTGATTGCATAAATGAGATTATCTTTTAACTTCAAGGAAACTTTCATCCCTACTTCAATATCTTCGATCTCTGGATATCTTAAATCAAGATCTAGGTCAACATAATCATCAATGGGATATGTCTTTAATTCCCCTTTACTATTCTCAATTGTTAGATAGCGATTCACCGTATCAATACTTTTAACCGTTCCTGTTAAATCGCTAAGATAGGAACGATTGAGTACAGTTAAGGAAACAAGGCGTTGGTTTTCTACAGTAAAGCTGACTTCATCATCCACTTTTAAATCCGCTAAGGTTGCATTGTTAATCCCTTCAATTTGAATATCTGCTTGTTCAGATATTTCATATGCTTTTAGAGAACCATCCGTTAGGCGAAGGGTTAAAACTTGGTCTGATGTGGATACAACCACAACTTTACCGTTTAGGGTTACATTTTGATAGGGTTGAATCATACGGATCGTAGTAACTTGATCATTTTCCACGACAAGCTCTACTTGATCACCTTTTTGTAAGTCTTTTACCGTTGGAAAGCGAACACCTGCATACTCGACAATGACTTGGTCAGATAAGGAGAAGGCTTTATATTGTCCATTGTCTTCTATCATGATGATCTTATTTTCTAGATCAAGGGAATAAATCGTTCCTTTATTATTGGATAGGTTTAAGTTAGATGTTAATTCAATCGACAGGATTTTATTTTCCATGTCTAAATATAGTATGACTTCATTTCCAACAGCTAGGCTTGAAATATCTACAGAAACTGTAGAACTAGATTTTACTTTTGTATTTTGATCATAACGATAAACATTCAATTTTCCATTTTCATCTTTGATGGTAAGCAATTGATCTGCCACAAGATGTTGTACAATCGTTCCTGTAATCTGCGTCTGGTTAACTGGCATAACTTCATCTAGCTGTTCTAGATAAACAATATAGCCTTGGCTATCTACTCCAAAACGAATTTGATCACCTTGCTGTAAATCTGCAAGTTGAATGCTTGAACCATCTGGATTATATAAAGCAGCTTTACTTGAAAAGATGTATGTTCCTGTAACACCGTCTTCCGTTTTAATGGTATAAATATTATTGGTTATTGATTGAATGGTACCTACAGGTAATTGACCATCCACATCTGCCATAAAACGGTCAGTTCTGCCAATCATTGTAGCTAATTGTGCCCTTGTTACGGTTGAATTCGGGTTAAATTGAAGTTGGCCATTTGCGTTATAGCTTCCAGTAATGATTCCTTTTTCTGATGCTAATGCAACATAGCCCTTTAAATAACTTGGAATGGAAGAATCATCTACGAAGCTTGTTGTTGCAGTGCTTCCTACTTCATTTTCTGCACCAATCATTCGAATGATCAATTGAGCCACCCATGCTCTTGAAGCACCTTGATTTGGGTTGAATAAATCTGCTTCGATTAGACCTTTTTGCGCAGCAACAGCAACATATCCAATTGCATTCCAACCTTTTGGTAAGGATAATCCTAAATTGTCGATTTGTGTCGTATTAGCAGTTTTAGCCTCATCTTCTAAACCCATTGCTCGAACTGCCATCACTACAGCCTCTAACTGTGATACCGTTTTATCTGGCTGAAAGCGACCATCCCCATACCCTGTTACAACACCTCGCAGCTGCATTTTTAAAATATATTGCAGTCCCCAATGTTTATTCCCCACATCTTTAAATGGAGAAATTTCTTCTGCATTGGCAAATGCCCCAAATGGAATTAAGGCAAAGACTAGCATAAATACGAGTACAACGTTAAGTGTCCGTAGTTTCCTCATCAAACCACTCCCTGCTGTATTTTTGTATCTTTTACCTTATTCGACACAGTTCTTCCAAACCCTTCTATTGTGTGACAGATCTCACTTTTTTTCTGATAAAAGGTGTTCTTCAATTGACAAACGTGGTACGATCATAATAGCCCACAAAAGATTAAGTTTGTATATTTCAACTAAAGAAAAAATATTGAATTTATGTAATGGAGTGGTGAATAAAGGTGCAATTGGTTAGAAAATCGATCAACTATCTTGGATTTGCTAGTATACTCGCCTTTATAATAGGTGCCCCTTATCTAAGAGGTTTATTTTTTGATGTTGATTTTTATTGGATTGAATTAGGAATGATTTCTATTGTTTTGTTAATGATCTTCACCAATATGAAACAAACTAAAAATGCTTTTCAGCTTCCTGCTGTTTGGTTCCTCTTGCTTATCCCTGTAATTTATGGAATCAATGTCTTTCGTGCTGAAAATCAATTACTCGCTTTTCAACAATTCTTTCGTTGGGTAATGTACGCTTCTATTTTTATTGGGGTTTATTTACTAAAAGAAAAGAAATGGATGAAAGATCTGATTTGGGCTGCTTTTATCCTCTCAACAATTTGGATTGCTATTTTTGGTTGGTTAGGTGCTTATCAGTTAGTAGATTTTAGAGATGCATTTTTAGGAAATCGTATATCTTCTGTTTTTCAATATCCGAATACATTAGGCGCCTTTTTAGCGGCTGGATTGATGAGCCTTCTTATTCGTTCAACATCTGAAAAGAAAGGATTTGCTTTCTCTTCTATTGGATCTTTTCTATTATTTATTACGATGATCTTTACCTATTCAAGAGGGACATGGTTATTGTTTGCTCTGATATGGGTGATTCCGATCTTCATTCTCAAGTTTCGTGAGCAGTTACTTTACCTTATTCATTCTATTTTAATAGGATTTGGATTACTATTTACTATTGAAAAACTAAATCAAACGATTGTTGATAAAAACAGTTCAACCGGGTTTTTATTGATTGGGATTGCATCAATTTTGATTTTTTCTATTTATTTTATTTCTCATTATTTGATCTCTAAAATTAACAATAAATTAGTTAACGTAAAAAAGCTACGTTGGCTATTTCCAATTCTCTTAGTTATTGGTATCGTGATAGTTTTTTTTGTGATCAAAGATGGTGTGTTTTTAGATAAACTGCCTAAATCTATTCAACAAAGAATAGCTACTATCAATCTTGAGACAAATAGTGTAGTACAAAGAAACCTCTTTAATCATGATGCAACAAACATGATGAAGGATTATCTATGGTTTGGTGCTGGTGGTGGGTCTTGGAGACAACTCTATGAGCGTTACCAAACATACCCTTATACCTCAGCACAGGCACATAACTTTTACCTACAAACGATCTTAGAAGTTGGAATTATAGGCTTTATCTTTCTTTTAGGTTTTTTTGCTAGTATCTTCTATGGTTTCATTCGATCTTTCAAGTTAATGGATACAGATAGAAAAAATCAAATGGTCACTTTTGGTTTTGCTGTGTTTTTCTTATTAGCTCATAGTTTTATTGACTTTAATATGTCTTTTGCCTATTTCTCAGCGATTATCATGGTTCTTTTAGCTTTAATTACTGAACCATTTGATATAAAACTTCAATTATTAAAAAATAAGGCAATTCCCTATTCCTTCTTTACGGTTCTAACTATTATCAGTTTCATAAGTATCATCTGGTTGGGCCGTTTTGTCTATGCTGAAAGGCTAATGACGCAATTTACTGGTAAAACTCTGGTTGAAGCAGAAGGAATCATGGATAAAGCAATTAAAGCGAATCCCTATCAATTAGATTATCGAATGACAAAGATAAACGTATTGCAATCTATTAGTGGATATAATCAAGACAAGAAAATAGTTAATGATATTATGAAAGAAATCATCACCTTAAAAGATAACAGACGTAAAGATTCAAGCTTTTTATTACAACTATCGCAAAAGATGGGGGCGATGGGGTATATTAAAGATTCAATAGAAGTATTGGATGAAGGAATTAAGAATGGTTCATGGAGAGAACCTCTATATACTCAAAAAATTGTCTATTTATTTAATTATGCACAATACAATAAGGAACAAGGTAAATTAGACAATTCCCAAAAGCTACTAGATCAAATTGAACCATTATATAACGAGTTGATGGAAAAAAGAAGATACCTTGATCAACAAATTCCAACATTACGATACTCAACGTTTCGTCCTTCTCCAACGATGCTTCAATATGTTGGACAAACGTATATTGTTGAAGGAAAATATAATGAGGGCTTAAACTTACTTATTCCATTAACAAAACAAAAAGATGAGAACATTAAAAAGCAGGCAATTGCTTGGACAATTTATGCTTATGATAAATTAAAACAACCAAGTAAAGTCAATGAATTTAAAAAATTAGGCCAACCTTTAGGGATAGATCAGATTATAAATGAGATTTATACTACTTGGGAAAAATAAATTCATACTCAAAAGTAAAGCCACTCCTTAGGGAGTGGCTTTACTTTCTAACCCAGAAGCTAATTCTATCTTTGCTAATTTCAGCTCTTGTTTTGATAACTCAATCTCAAGGTCTTGTTTAATATTAGAATTATAATTATTTCTATTGATTACGTTTAACTTTGTTTCACTGTTAAAATGATATGTCGGGACAATTGTTTTTAATATTTTTTTAATTTCATTAGATGAAGATTTGTTACTTGATACTATATTTTTTAATTTATCTATCATTTTAAACAAATTATCTTTATCATACTCTATTGGTCTTCCAACAAAAATTCGATCGTGTTTTGTTGCCTTTGTGCCTTCTTCATCAGTTAATATTTCTTCAAATAGTTTCTCACCAGGACGTATCCCTGTGTATTCAATTTTAATATCTTTATCTGGTTCAAAGCCAGATAATCTAATCAAGTCTCGAGCCAAAGTATCTATCTTTACCGGTTTTCCCATATCAAGGATAAATGTCTCTCCGCCATGAGCAAGAGCTCCTGCTTGAATAACAAGTTGTACAGCCTCTGGAATCGTCATAAAATAACGAACCATCTCAGGATGAGTTACGGTAACAGGGCCGCCTTGTAAAATCTGTTGTTTAAAAATAGGAATAACACTACCTCGACTACCAAGAACATTGCCAAAACGAACGGCAACAAATTTCGTGTTGCTAATAGCATTTAAATGTTGAACAATCATCTCGGCAATTCGTTTGGTTGTGCCCATGATACTGGTGGGATTAACCGCCTTATCTGTAGATATCATTACAAAGTGAGTTGCTCCATATTCATGCGCACATTCTGCAACATTTTTCGTACCAAAAATATTATTTTTTACTGCTTCACTAGGATTTCGTTCCATAAGAGGAACGTGTTTATGAGCTGCAGCATGAAAAACGACATTTGGTCGGTACGTCTCAAAAACATGGTTCAATCTTCGATTGTCTTGAATATCGGCAATAATCGTTTCTAATTCTAAATTTGGAAATTTTCTTCTTAGTTCTAACTCTATTTCATAGATACTATTTTCCCCATGTCCAAGTAATAATAGCCTTTTAGGTGAAAAAGGAGCTATCTGTCTACATAGTTCAGATCCAATTGATCCACCTGCCCCTGTGATTAAAACGACTTTCTCATTTACATATCCAACAATACTAGATAAATCTATTTCTATTGGTTCGCGCCCTAATAAATCTTCTACATGAACATCACGAATCATTTTTACACTAATTTTCCCCGACACCAAATCTGAAACTCTTGGCAATATTTTAATATTCGCTTTTGTTTGCTTACAAATATTAATGATTTCAGCAATTTCTGATTTTGGAGCAGATGGGATTGCAATGATGATTTCTTGAATACCATACCTTTCTACTGCATTTACGATATCATCTCTTGTCCCTACAATTGGTAGGCCAAGTACCTCTAAATTAAGCTTGGAAGGATTATCATCGATAAAAGCAACAGGGTAAAATTCCGTATCTGGAGAATGTTTTAATTCTTTAGCTATCAATGCCCCTGCATTCCCTGCACCAATAATCAAAGCCCTTTTATGATAGGGCTGGATTTTTAGATAATCATCGCGAATGATTCGCCAAGTTAAACGAGATCCTCCTATTCCAGCAATAATTAACATTAAAGATAATAAGTAAATGGAACGGGGGACTACTACATTCGGGTACATGTATTGTATTAAACTATGAAAGGAAAAGAAAAACACTTCCGAAATGGTTACTGCCTTTACTATGGAAATCAGTTCTCCAATACTGGCATATTGCCAAACCCTTTTATATAATCTCATTGAGTTAAAAACAATTAAAATAATTGCCATATGCATGATGATTACATATGGGATAAAGATAAACAGTTCTGTCCTTAATTTAAAATCAAAACGTAAAAAATATGCCATCATAACAGATACTGCAATAATTACAGAGTCAATCAACGTTAACAATAAATAGCGCAGGCGAAAGCTCAAGATTCCTCCCCGTCCTTTACTTTGATTCAAGTTTAATCTTTTGTATCTACAACAACTGCTTTTCTTGTATCTACTGAAGAACTTGTGCTATTCCAATATTCTTTCAAGAAAACCCAAAAAACTCCTACCATAAAGCCCAACACAGTTGCGATTGCGACATTTAATAATTTATTTGGTTTCACTGGATTTTCAGGTTCAATGACATTTCGTACAACAGAAGCCTTAATTCCTGTTTCTTTTGCAATCTCTTTTAATTGCCCCTCTGCTTTTGTTAATTCAGTATGTTGACTTTCAAGATCACTTAGAGCCAATTGGTTAGCAGCATAATCTTCCAAATACTTAATGTAAGCAGGATTTGGTTCCTCATTTTGAACAGTCAATTTACTTATATTTACCACATTTGTATTCCCTAATCGGGCTGCTAATTCCTGTAGATAGGGATCATCTACAATCGACTTTTGATAGATAAGAGACTTATCGACCTTTGCCATTTCTTCTTTAATCTTAGCTAATTTATTTTTTAATAAAGCCATATCCATTTCCACTTGTCTCTTCGTAGATTTTACATTTGCTGATAACGTATCGAAGTTTTGATCTTCAATAAATTGTTGAAACCTTGCTGTAACAATGTTAGCTAATGCGACTGCATCTTTTGCAGAATGAGCGTTAACTGTAAGATTGACAGTCATTGTATCTTTCACTAAATCTACTTTAATCAAGTTATTTAATGCTCCAGATTGGATCCCTTCCCATTCTGGTGAAATTTTCTTTACTTGTTCTAACATTCTAGAACCAGCAATGACATTATCGAAGGCGCTTATCAACGTATTAATTGGAACTTCTTCTTGGTTCATCATCTTACTGATAATTGAACTACTTTCTGTCCCTTCTATTTGTTTAACAACAACCGCCGTTGTTATTTGATATGTAGGCGAGAGAACAAAAAAGCTGATAATAGCACTTACAAACATTGCTGCTAGAGTAACAACTGCAATGGTTTTCTTCCCTCGAAGCAAAATCTCAATCAATTCCCTTAAAGATATTTCTTCAACGTTTTCCATGAATTTTACCACCTTTAAACCTTTATTATGTATTTTATAAACTTAAAAATAGTACAATTATTAATTGTTCTACAATAGCAAACAAATTTCCTGCTAATTTCGACAAATTTTACACTACAAAATTTATTATTACGGTTTATGTATAAGTTCATTGCGAATTAGGAGGGGAACAGGATGATTACATGGGGGTCAGTTCTGATATGGTCGGAGAAAAATGGGTGACCTTTTTCATCTCATTTCTTTATGCGATGAGTGATAAATATCATCAATCTTTAACAGGTTTTCGTGATGGCCGGTGGTCAGATGTAGTAATCTATAGTATTGGTATGATTACGTATTCATTGGTTCCGATTAGATATAGAGAGAAAGCAACAAAAGGGGTCGGTTAAACATATTTTCGCTCTTTAGAACTCCATGTATCAAAGAACTCATCTTCGCTGATTATTGCCATAAAAGGCGGCAAAGTAAAATCAATAATGACGCCAATAACAGAATCAAGACTTTTTTCAAACTTCAATACTTTTTTACAGAAGTTGTTCCACCGTTTTTGAATTGCATCGTCCTTAGCTAATTTTGATATTATAGCAACAGAATCTTTTTCATATGGTGTACCTCGATTAGAAAGAGTTTCGTAAATTGCCTCTTGTAATTTTCTACCTTCAAAGTCAAATGTCGTCGCCAGATAATAAATATCGTAGAAATCCTTCATACGACCTGTAGCTTCCATTAATGATATGATGGCATCTAATTTTTCAGCCACAGTAGACTCTAACGAATATGTTAATACTTCAGGCTTTTCAAACTCAGAAAGAACAACCGGTAGTTTTCTTTTTACTGCCGATGGAACAATAATATCTCCGACTCCAAAATCAATGCTAAAAGGTGTCTTGGTATTTCCAATTAAACCAATTAGATTAACTCGGATACCATGGTACTCTTTTATTTCACTAATTACTTCTAACCCTCGAATCTCAAACCTAATAAAATCATTTTTGCTAGGTGTGGAAATAACTTTACCAACTAGTATTTCTATCGAATGTAAATCAGTTGAATGATTCTTTAAAAGATAATCTGCATCAACTGTTGGCCTAGTTGTAAATTCGCTGATAGTATATAGAAGAAATCCGCCTTTGAGAATCAGATTATCTCTGTATTTCGATTGTGATAACCTTCGTATAAACTCTTCTTGGCAAAAAAGATTCAATAATTGTTGAAGTTGAATACCTTTTTCTTTTGATTTGTTCTTTAACTTAGCTAAAATTGATGCTGCGATATCAGCCATTATATCCACACTCCAATATAGGTTTGAACCTTATTTTTGATATTAAACAATTCAGCGTACTCAAACAGTTTTGTTATATTTTTCTTTTGATCTTTAACATAACGTTGGATTGCATTGTTAAAAACTTCTTTCTCAAGTTTGTTCTCATAACGAAGAACATCACATATGGTCCGATCACGGGTAAAAATCTTCACCGTAACACCTTCAATTTGAATGGTATCAAGACCAACATCTAAAAATTTTGGTTCTAAATAAAAAGGCTCTATTAGAGGATATTCGATTTTATACTGGCTTTTTTCGCTATCTTTATCAACCGCTATCTGCCAAGCGGAGGGTATTCGATCGGTATAGCCGTAATGAATTAGTGCGCTTTCAAGAAAAATGACTGCATGAGGAAATAGCCGCGATATAACGGCTTCCTCTGGATTAATATTATTTGATAGTTCATAATATCCCTGCTTGATTTTAGTAAGTACATTTTCTTCAAGAAGTTTTTTAATATGACGACTTGAAAGCCCAATAGCATTAAGTTCTGATGTTTTAAGTACGCCTCCATGCTTATTAAATTCATTTTTAATAACATCTATATTAATCATTTTTGCACCTCAATATCCGCTTTCTACTTCGCAAAGCGGGTAATTTAGTGCAATTTTATCATATTACTTAGCCAAAGAGCAAGATTGTAGATTTAAAAAGTAGACCCCTTTTGGGAAGTATTGGAATTAAGCAACGAATAAAGCTTTATAGCGTGACCTTTTTCATGTCATTTCTGAATGGTTTTTACAACTATAAAAGCACTTTGCATATTTGTCTATATGATCCTTTAATGGCCTATGTTTTAATGTTTCGTAATGAATAATGTCAAAATAATAGGGTAAAGGTAATTCTTCGTTTAATAATACACTCAAATGGTTAATTATCTCTTGCGTCAACTGAGAACCATATATAACTAGATCAACATCTGATCCATTTTTGTAATTACCCATGGCACGACTTCCAAAAATAGACGCTTTTTCAATCTCTGGCCACCTTGATAAAGCTCCAATAAGTGAACTACCCGCCACCTACGTTTCGCTTAGAGGTGGGGGCTTCTAAGGTAATCGCACCTAACGGTACGAAATTTACTTAGCTATCGAGCCTGTTCCATGCTCTATTTATGATTATACTAACAGTCGCAATCCTTCACGCTTGATATTGATAGAAGCGTTCCAATCTCTATCTGCCACAAAACCACAATCACAATG
>NZ_BDGM02000037.1:0-10342 GCF_001748485.2 Tepidibacillus sp. HK-1
TAAGACCCCTTAAAGATGATAAGGTTGATAGGTCCGGTGTGGAAGTACCGTAAGGTATGGAGCTGACGGATACTAATCGGTCGAGGGCTTAACCTAATTGCTTTTCTTGCTGCTAGTTTTGAAGGTAAAAACAATTTGTATTTTACCAACTAAATAATAAATGTACACAAAGTGTACAAGTCACGCTAAGAGCTAATGCTCTAAGTCGTGCTATGTCTGGTGATGACGGCGGAGGGGATACACTCGTTCCCATCCCGAACACGACCGTTAAGCCCTCCAGCGCCGATGGTACTTGGACCGAAGGGTCCTGGGAGAGTAGGACGTTGCCAGGCAAAGAATAAAGGACTACCGAAAGGTAGTCTTTTTGTATATACGAAAGTAGGTCGTATTCAATGTGATTTTTATTACAACTATATCAATTATTTTTGTTGTATAATTAAAGCGCTTACAAAACGAGATAAAAAGAAGTAAGACAAGTATATTGGGGGAGTTTTTGAGGTGGGGGGACCTATGGAAGGAAAAGAATTTATCATCCGAATTGATTTTAGAGATCGTTTAGGACTAGGGTATGAAATTTTGGAGGTATTAAAGGATAAGAATATCAATTTATTAGGGATGGAAGCAAAAACAAATCATGGGATGGTTATTAAATTTAGATGTCTAGAAGACGAGTTTCAACATTTAATCGATCAATTAGATAAAATTGATGGAGTTCTGTCTATTTTAAATTGTGACCACATGCCCTATGAGCAAAGGGAACATGAATTAACAACCATCTTAAATTCAGTAAGTGAAGGGGTTATTGCGGTTAATAAAATGGGTGAAATTACTCATATGAACGATGTTGCTAGTCAAATTCTTCATTATTCCAAAGAAAAGGCTATTGGAATGAAAATTGAAGATTTATTAGAAGCAAAAATACCCATTCTTGAGACCTTGAAAAATGGGAGATCATATAAACATAAAGAAATTAAAATCAAAAAAGATCGGAGAGTATTCCACTACTTAACTAGTGGTGTACCTGTTATAAATGAAAAAAATCAAATTATGGGAGCCGTGGCTACACTTAAGGATTACAAGCAAGTTGAAGAGATGATATTACAAATTGATCGAAAAAAAAAATTAACGACGTTCGATGATATTATTTTTCAAAGCTCAAATATGAGGCAAATAGTGGATACAGCAAAAATGGTAGCAAAAAGTGATTCTTCTATTTTACTTCGGGGAGAAAGTGGAACCGGAAAAGAATTATTTGCCCGTGCGATTCATATGGAAAGCAATCGTTCAAAATCTCCTTTTATTGCAATTAATTGTGCTGCTTTACCAGAAAATCTTTTAGAAAGTGAACTGTTCGGATATGAGGAAGGCTCGTTTACTGGTGCGGTTAAAGGGGGAAAGAAAGGATTATTTGAGCAAGCAGATACAGGGACATTATTTTTAGATGAAATTGGAGAAATTTCTCCACAAATTCAAGTTCGGCTATTGCGGGTATTACAGGAAAAGGCAGTTAGAAGAGTAGGGGGGAATAAAGAGGTTCCTGTAGATGTTCGGATTATTGCAGCAACTCACCAAAATCTTGAGGAAATGATTAGTAAAAAGCTATTTCGTGAAGATCTATACTATAGATTAAATGTAATTCCTCTTAGAATTCCACCTTTACGTGAAAGACCAAAGGATATTCCTTTAATTGCCCAACACTTAATTCAGAAGATAGGAATTAAATTAAACAAACTTCAAGTCTATTTATCAAAAGAAGCAATTGAGTATATGATGGCGCAAAAATGGCCAGGTAATGTCCGGCAATTAGAGAATACATTAGAGCGAATCATCAATGTAATTCCAGATCGAGAAATAAAGCTTCTGCACTTTTTAGAATGGGCAAATTTAGAACCAATGAAACAACGAATCGAAAGGAGAATTGAAAGTAACGATCATTATTTTCATATAAAGATCCCAATTGAACCCCAATGGCCATCTCTAAAAGATATTGTTAGAGAGGTTGAAAAACAAGTTGTTTTAAAAGTGATGAAAACCCATAATTCCTCCCGTAAAGCTGGTCGAATTCTAGGTGTTTCCAATACGACAATCCTAAATAAAATTAAAGATGATGAATTATAAAATAGAAAAGTTAAATTTTTTTCTTTTCAAACAATTTTGGCACTAAAATTGCTAGAAAATATAGATAGAACCATTATAATAATAAAAAATTTCAGGAGGAGTAGTATGAAGCAAACACAAGAGAAAGAACAGTTAAAAAGGGGTCTAAGTGAACGCCATATTCAAATGATTTCTCTAGGTGGAGCAATTGGTGTAGGCTTGTTTTATGGTTCGGCAACAACGATTCAAATGGCAGGACCAGCCATCTCCCTATCTTATTTAATTGGAGGAATCATTATCTTTATTATTATGCGTGCACTTGGAGAGATGGCGGTGACGGAACCTGTATCAGGTTCATTTAGTTCTTATGCCAATCGTTATGTAGGACCATTTGCTGGTTATTTAACTGGATGGACTTATTGGTTTATGTGGGTTGTTGTTGGGATGGCCGAGATTACAGCTGTTGGCGTATACGTTAATTACTGGTTCCCTGATATTCCACAATGGGTATCAGCCTTGGGTGCTTTACTGATTATGACGATTGTAAACCTGATCAATGTCAAAGCATTTGGTGAATTTGAATATTGGTTTGCTCTTATTAAAGTCGTTGCTATTGTAGCTATGATCATTGCTGGACTCTTAATGATTTTCTTGGGGTTTGGGAATGGTGGACAACCTATCGGTTTTGATAATTTGTGGGTAAACGGTGGATTTTTCCCAAATGGATTTACTGGAATCTTATTTTCGCTAGTGATGGTCATGTTTTCCTTTGGTGGAGTTGAATTGATAGGTATTACTGCAGGAGAGGCTCAAAATCCTCAAAAGTCAATCCCAAATGCAGTAAATAAGGTGATTTGGCGAATTCTTATTTTTTATGTGGGCGCATTAAGTATCATGATGATTCTTTATCCTTGGAATGAAATTGGAACAAATGGAAGCCCTTTCGTCTTGATTTTTGATAAAATTGGAATTCCAGCTGCTGCTGCCATTATTAACTTTGTTGTGTTAACAGCTGCATTATCTGCCTTTAATAGTGGATTATTTAGTACAGGGCGTATGCTTTATAATTTAGCGTTACAAAATAATGCACCAAAGTTGTTTGGGAAATTAAGTAAAACAAGTACTCCATATGTTGGGATTCTTTTTTCAGCCTTCTTTTTACTGATTGCTGTTTTTCTAAATTACGTTGTACCTGAAAAAGTATTTCTGTATATCTCTGCTGTAGCAACCGTTGCGGTTATTACGAGCTGGACAATCATTCTAATTACTCAATTACGTTTTAGAAAAGCAAAAAGCAAAGAAGAGATTAATAATCTTACTTTAAAGTTGCCCTTCTGGCCATACTCTTCATATATCGCATTGGGATTTTTAGTGTTAGTCGTAGTTTTAATGGCCTTTATTGACGGGATGTCAGTTGCCCTTTATGTAGCACCTGTATGGTTTATATTCCTTTATCTTGGCTATAAATTACGTCGTCCGGTTAAGAGTGAAACCACAGTAGGAACAAAGCCAATTTCACAACATGATTAAAGAGAAAAAACACCGATCAAAATGGGTCGGTGTTTTCTTATTTAAGCTGATAAATTTTTTTATCACCTATAAAAAATATTGTCAATATTTTTTGACACTCGAGTAAGATAAAACAAACATGTGCATACAATCCATTTTTACATTCAAAAAAAGATCATTTTCTTCCATTGTAGCGTGTCGAAATAGACCTCATGATCAATTGGCATGATTTTTGCTACAAAACATAATAAGTGATTAGAGATTTAAAATTATCATTTTATAGGAGGAGAAAGAAATGTCGAATACAGATAAAAAAGATGTTTTTAGTATTTTTGCTGAGATGGAGAAATATGGACATGAGCAGATTATTTTTAACTATGATAAGGCAACAGGTTTAAAATCGATTATCGCTATTCATGATACTACTTTAGGTCCAGCTCTAGGTGGTTGCAGGATGTGGAACTACGAATCAGAACAAGATGCCCTACGTGATGCATTACGTCTATCTAGAGGCATGACTTATAAATGTGCTGTATCAAATGCAATGCATGGTGGTGGAAAAACAGTTATTATCGGTGATCCAAAGAAAGATAAGTCAGATGAATTATTCCAATCACTTGGCTCTTATATCGAAACGTTAAAGGGTCGTTACTATACTGGAACAGATGTTGGAACAGTTGGAATGGACTTTGTATCTGCCAAAAAACAAACAAACTATGTGGTTGGATTACCTGAAGAATATGGTGGAAGTGGTAATTCGGCAATTATTACGGCTTATGGGGTCTGGAGAGGAATGAAAGCAACTGCAAAAGAAGCTTTTGGAACGGATTCTCTAAATGGATTAACTGTGGCTGTTCAAGGTTTAGGTAAAGTAGGACACAACTTAGTAAAATATTTAATCGATGAAGGTGCAAATTTAATTGTAACGGATATATCTGAAGAAAATGTTCATAGAGTAAAGGAAGAGTTTCGTCAAGTTAAAACGGTAAAACCGGAAGAAATTTTCAGTGTAGAATGTGATATTTTCTCACCTAACGCTTTAGGTGCTGTAATTAACGACCAAACTATTCCGCAATTAAAATGTAAAGCGATTTGCGGTGCAGCAAATAATGTACTTGCAGAAAATCGTCACGGTGATCTTTTACATGAAAAAGGTATTCTTTATGCACCAGATTATGTTGCCAATGCTGGCGGTTTAATTCAAGTAGCAGATGAATTGCAAGGTTATAATAAAGATCGAGCATTTAAAAATGCTAGCTTAATTTATGATATTTTAGGTCAGATCTTTGAGATTTCTAAAAACGAAAATATTCCAACTTATAAAGCAGCAGATGTATTAGTTGAAACTAAAATTGAGAAAATTGGAAGAGTTCAAAGCAAATTTACAGGTAGATAAAATAGATGGATTGTCTTTTATTCGGAGAAGGGATCATTACCCTTCTCTTCCTTTAAAACATTCAATTTAAAAGAGATTTGGTCAGAGAAGATCCGGTGGTGAGAAAGATGAGATTTAGACAATTTGAAGAAGTGATGACAAAGGCAAAGAACTTCAAACCAGTTAGAGTAAGTATTGCAGCAGCTCACGATGAAGATGTGCTCGTTGCAGTCAAACAAGCTGTAGAATTAGAGTTAATCGAACCATATTTTGTTGGAAATAAGGTAGAGATTGAAAGGATTACCTCACAGATGGGCTTTGATCTACAAGACTTTGTGGTTTTCCCAACAAATAGTGAAGAGGAATCTGCTTATGTAGCAGCTAAGTTAGCCAATGAAGGAACAACTCAGATTATTATGAAGGGTTTTATTAATAGTACCCCCTTTTTAAAAGGAGTTCTACATAAGGATTTTCAATTAAAAACAGGCCGTATTCTTAGCCATTTATCAGCGTTTGAAATACCTGAATTTAATCATTTGTATTATATGACGGATGGGGGGCTTAATATTGCCCCGGATTTAATACAAAAAGAACAAATTTTACTCAATGCAATTGAGTTTTTGCAACGATTGGGAATGGAAAAACCAAAAATAGCATTATTGTCAGCAAATGAACGAGTAAACGAAAAAATGCCTGTAACGATTGATTGTTATCATTTATCCCAACAAGCAAAAAAAGGTGTTTTCGGTTCTGTGATCATGGAAGGACCATTACCTTTGGACTTGGCCATTAGTAAGGAATCTTTGTATCATAAGGGGATTTACAGTGAAATTGAGGGAGACGCTGATTTATTATTTGTTCCAAACATAGAAGCAGGTAATATCTTTGGGAAAGCTATCACCTATTTCGCAAAAGGAATTATGGCAGGTGTCGTCTTAGGTGCAAAAGTTCCACTTATTTTAAATTCTAGATCAGATTCAGCGAAGGCAAAATTAGCTTCTATTGCTTTAACGGTTGTTTCTGTTAATCAAGGGGCAGTCAATGAAAATAACCTATATTTTCGATCAAGTGATTGGCTTGAATAATTGGAACAACAAAAGGGGGGGGAAAAGGAAATGAGAGCTTTTATCGTTGTGAATGATGATTTATGTAAAGGATGCGAAATATGTGTAGCTACATGTCCAACAGATACATTATCAATCGCAAAGGAACCAAACAAAAAAGGTTATTATCCAGCCATTCAACATGCACCTGATCAATGCACAGGTTGTAGACAGTGTGCATTAATGTGTCCTGAAGTCGCAATTAAAGTCATTGTAGAAAAATAAAATCAAAGGGGGATGGAGAGATGAAAAAATATTTAATGAAGGGAAACGAAGCTATTGCGGAAGCAGCGATTCAAGCAGGCTGTCGTTTTTATTTTGGTTATCCTATAACTCCTTCTACGGAGATTATTGAATATATGGCTCAAAAAATGCAAAAGGTCGGTGGCACCTTTTTGCAGGCTGAAAGCGAGATTGCAGCGATTTATATGGTTTTTGGCGCGGCTGGTGCAGGAAAAAGAGTAATGACCGCCTCTTCTAGTATAGGAATTAGTTTAAAACAGGAAGGAATTTCGTTCTTAGCGGCTAACGAATTACCGGCTGTTATTGTCAATATAATGCGCACTGGACCAGGGTTAGGGGGTTTAGGCCCTTCACAGGCTGATTATTTCCAGGCGGTAAAAGGAGGAGGACATGGAGATTACCGCTTAATTGTTCTTGCCCCAAGTTCAGTCCAAGAGATGGCAGATTTGATTATGGATGGGTTTGATTTAGCAGATCTTCACAGGAATCCTGTCATGATCTTAGCTGATGGGATACTTGGGCAAATGATGGAACCTGTTGTTTTCCATAATCGTAAACCAATTGAAGTAGATAAATCTTGGGCTACAACTGGTGCAAAGGATCGTCCACGTAATATGATTACTTCTTACAACCTCCAAAATGAAGCAGGGGAAGCCAAGGCATTATATTTGGAAAATAAATATAAAGGAATTAAAGAAAGAGAGCAACGTTGGGAAGTTTACCGAATGGAAGATGCAGAATATGTTTTTGTAGCTTATGGTACAAGTGCGCGTATCGTCAAAGGAGTGGTAGACACCTTAAGAGAAGAAGATCACAAAGTTGGTTTAATTCGTCCAATTACTTTATGGCCATTTCCGGAAAAAGCATTTACACCGATTATTCAAAAAGTGAAAGGGTATATGGTTGTTGAAATGAGTGCTGGACAAATGGTGGAAGATGTAAAATTAAATGTTAATGGTGCCGCACCAGTTGCTTTTTACAGTAGACAAGGTGGTATTACACCTCAGCATGATGAAATGAAAGAGAAGTTTTATCAATCTTTTGATGTTAGGGGCATGAGAATATGATCGTTACATTTACAAAAACAAAAGCATTAACAGATACACCATTTCATTATTGTCCGGGTTGTACTCATGGGATTATTCATCGGATATTAGGCGAAGTTTTAGAAGAATTGGATCTTTTAGGGGATACGATAGGAGTTACCCCAGTTGGTTGCGCTGGTTTTATTGAGCAATATTTTAATATTGATTTTCAAGGTGGGGCACATGGGAGAGCACCAGCAGTAGCAACCGGAATAAAAAGGTCTCTTCCAGATAAAATTGTATTTACTTATCAAGGTGACGGAGATATGGCATCGATTGGAATCGCTGAAGCGATACACGCAGCAGCAAGAGGAGAGAAAATAACTACGATTTTCGTGAACAATGGAATTTATGGAATGACTGGTGGTCAAATGGCTCCAACTAGTTTAATTGGACAAAAAACTTCTACCTCACCATATGGTCGAGAAGCGAGCCAAGCAGGATATCCTTTAGATTTACCATTACTAATTAGTCATATTCCAGGGGCAGCCTATGTTGCATCAGTTTCAGTAGATACCCCTCAAAATGTTTTAAAAGCGAAAAAAGCAATCAAAAAGGCATTTCAAATCCAAATGCAAGGTTTAGGTTTTACGATGGTTAGTGTTTTATCAACTTGTCCAACAAACTGGGGTATGTCTCCTAATCAATCACTTCAATGGTTACAAGACAATTTGAAAAATTATTATACCTTAGGTGAATTAAAAACACCTGAGATGTTGAAATAGGAGGGGTTGAATATGGAACAAATCATTATTTCTGGTTTTGGCGGTCAAGGAATCCTTTTTGTTGGAAAGCTTTTAGCCTATGCCGGTATGATGGCTGGGAAACATGTTTCATGGATTCCTTCCTATGGTCCTGAAATGCGTGGAGGAACGGCTAATTGTTCTGTTACCATTTCCGACCATCCTATTACCTCTCCGATTGTAAATAAATGTAGCTATTTGCTAGCGTTAAATGAACCTTCAGTAGATAAATTTGTAAAAGACGTAAAACAAGGTGGGAAAGTTATTTTAAATGGTTCGATTATTAAAAAAGGTAAACCCGAATCGGCTATGGTTGAATGGATTTCAATCCCCGCACAAGAAATGGCAGAGGAAGTAGGTGCCTCATCTCTCTTGAATATGGTGATGTTAGGTGTATTTCTTAAATATAACTCGATTCTTACACTGAATGATATTCGAAATGGAATGGAAGAAATGCTTGGTAACAAAAGACCTGATCGAATTGAAATGAATCTCAAGGCGATCCAGAAAGGAATGGAGCATGTTGTGGCATTGGAGGAGCAATATGCCTAAAGAATATAAAATTTTAGCAATTAACCCTGGCTCAACATCAACCAAATTTGCTCTTTATCAGGGAGAAAAATTATTATATAAAGATACGGTTCGACATACAGATCAGGAATTATTATCTTATTCAAACATTGCTTCACAATTAGAATATCGTTTAATCATACTTTTAGAAAGTTTAAAGAAACACCAAATTTCTATGGATTTGTTGGATGCAGTCGTGGGTAGGGGAGGGTTTTTAAAGCCTCTTGCTAGTGGAACTTATTTAGTAAATGAAATAATGTTGCAAGATCTACTGGGATCCAAATATGGCGAACATGCTTCAAATCTAGGAGCTCTAATGGCTTACCATATAGCTCATCCTTTAGGAATCCCATCTTTTATAGTAGATCCAATAGTGGTAGATGAAATGGAGTCAGTTGCACGTTTATCGGGTATTCCAGAAATTGAAAGGAAAAGTCATGTACATGCGTTAAATATTAAAGCGGTTTCTAGAAAAGTGGCTAATCAGCTTGGTAAACCATATGATGCATTTAATTTTGTTATTGTTCACTTAGGTGGTGGAATCTCTGTTGTAGCTGAGCGCCAAGGAAAATTAATTGATGTAAATAACGCAAATAATGAAGGACCTTATTCACCAGAAAGAGCTGGTGGCCTTCCTTCATATCAACTAGTTAAATTATGTTATTCAGGAACGTTTACTGAGAGAGAAATGTTATCTCGTTTAACTAAAGAAGGTGGGTTTTATTCATATCTTGGAACAAAGAATGCCATAGAAGTAGAAGAAAGAATGAATAATGGTGATCAACAGGCAAAAGCCATTTTAGATGGGATGATTTATCAAGTCGCCAAAGAAATTGGTGGAATGGCTGCAGTACTAAATGGAGAAGTTGATGGCATTATTCTTACCGGCGGGTTAGCTTTTTCCGATTATATTGTTGAGCAAATAAGTAAAAAAATTAGGTTTATTGCCCCAATTTATATTATACCTGGTGAGGAAGAATTAGAATCTTTAGCCTTTGGAGCATTACGTATTCTAAGTGGGGAAGAAGAGGCAAAAGTATATAATTAAAAAGGAATTATGAAAAATAAAAGGTGTGCTGTATGTAATGCCGAATCAATGATGTTTAGTTTAAACTTCATTGATTCGGTTGCAGAGCATGAACATGTGCCAATTGGGTATCGCGTCATTTATTATTTTTGCAAACAATAAAGGAGTTTTGACAAATTGAATTTAACCAAGTCGCCTATAAGACAAATTTTCAATAGGATCAAAAAAATCATTGACGACAAAATGTGACTCATGGTAGTATATGAATTGTCGCTTCATGAAACCTTATAAATGAAGCGATTGATAAAATAAAAAATAACAGTTGACAAGTTAACATAATATTTGATAAGATAAATTTTGTCGCTGTTGATAAGTTTCATTCTTTAAAACAGGCGATAGGAAAGTTTTAAAAGATGATTGACAAGCAACAATCTTTTATGGTAAACTAATTTTTGTCGCTAAAATTGCTCTTTGAAAACTGAACAGTGTAAAAGCCAAGCGTACCACAGAAATGTGGACCTAATCAATTTATTAGAGTTAAGGATAACTTTTTATGCCCTCGTGATGATGCTCATGTAGCTGAATCACAG
>NZ_BDGM02000038.1:0-10090 GCF_001748485.2 Tepidibacillus sp. HK-1
CATTGTGATTGTGGTTTTGTGGCAGATAGAGATTGGAACGCTTCTATCAATATCAAGCGTGAAGGATTGCGACTGTTAGTATAATCATAAATAGAGCATGGAACAGGCTCGATAGCTAAGTAAATTTTGTACCGTTAGGTGCGATTACCTTAGAAGCCCTCACCTCTAAGCGAAGCGTAGGTGGCGGGTAGTTCACACTGATACTTTATTCTATTCAATTTTATTTTTTCTGATAGGAAATTTGGAAAATATTTCTCAGCCAAGATCCCATACATCTGTTAATACACCACAACGAAGTAATGTATTCGTAATTATACATGTATAAAAAGGGCTGTATGATAAATAAATGAAAAAGATTTTTCTTTTTACTGTCTCTCACGTATAAACATTTTAAGTAGAATATGATACATTATTAGTGAAGAATACTGAAACAAATGGACATGCAAAATAAATTTTGTTCACACACAGAGGACAAATGTAATGGAGGGATGAATTATGGCAAGCAAGGTATTAGATGATTTTTTGAAGCAAAATCTAGAGGATTTAAAAAGTAGGGGTCTTTATAATGTGATCGATCCTTTAGAAAGTCCAAATGGACCAATCATTAAAATTGCTGGAAAAGAGTTGATCAATCTTTCTTCCAACAATTATTTGGGATTGGCTACCGATGAAAGGTTAAAAGAAGCGGCGCATCAAGCAATTGAAAAGTTTGGTGTCGGTGCAGGAGCTGTTAGAACGATTAACGGTACATTAGAAATTCATATCGAGCTAGAAAAAAAGTTAGCAGAATTTAAGCATACAGAAGCAGCAATTGCTTATCAATCAGGTTTTAATTGTAATATGGCAGCTATATCGGCAGTGATGGACAAGAATGATGCAATCCTTTCTGATGAACTAAATCATGCCTCAATCATAGATGGTTGTCGTTTATCAGGGGCAAAGATTATTCGCTTTAAGCATTCTGATATGGACGATTTAAGGGCAAAGGCAAAAGAAGCCACTGAATCTGGCCAATACAATAAAGTCATGGTCATTACCGATGGGGTTTTCTCGATGGATGGAGATATTGCCAAGCTACCTGAAATTGTAGAAATTGCAGAGGAATTCGGTTTAATTACTTATGTAGATGATGCGCACGGCTCCGGTGTATTGGGCAAAGGTGCAGGAACAGTCAAGCATTTTGGCTTATCAGATAAAATTGATTTCCAGATTGGGACATTATCAAAAGCAATTGGTGTCGTAGGTGGATATGTTGCAGGTAAAAAGGAACTTATTGATTGGTTAAAGGTAAGGAGTAGACCATTCTTATTCTCTACCTCTCTAACACCTGGGGATGTCGCTGCAAGCATAAAAGCAATTGAGATTCTAATCAACAGTACTGAGTTAAATAATCGTCTTTGGGAAAATGGAAACTATTTGAAGAAGAAATTAAAATCCTTAGGATTTGATATCGGAAATAGTGAAACGCCAATTACACCAGTCATTATTGGCGATGAAGTGAAAACACAAGAGTTTAGTAAAAAGCTTTATGAAGCTGGTGTATATGCGAAATCAATCGTATTTCCAACTGTCCCTAGGGGAACAGGTAGAATCAGAAATATGCCTACAGCAGCACATAGTAAAGAAATGTTAGACCAAGCATTAACAATCTATGAAAAGATCGGAAAAGAGATGGGGATTCTTTCATGAAAAAAATCTTAGTCACAGGGGCATTAGGCCAAATCGGCTCTGAATTAATTCAAAAGCTTAGAGATACCTATGGAGAAGACAATGTAGTAGCAACTGATATTCGAGAAACAGAAGCAGATGTCGTCAAATCAGGGCCTTTTGAGCTCCTTGATGTTACAGATGGAAAGCGGATGTATGAAATCGCCAAAAGTTATCAGGTGGATTCTGTCATCCACCTTGCTGCCTTGTTATCCGCAACAGCTGAAGCTAAACCACTTTTTGCCTGGAAAATTAACATGGACGGTCTTTTAAATGCTCTAGAGGTAGCGCGGGAATTAAAAACGCAATTTTTTACGCCTAGCTCTATCGGCGCCTTTGGTCCTACAACTCCAAAAGATCTTACTCCTCAAAACACCATTCAAAGACCAACGACGATGTATGGTATAAATAAAGTAACTGGTGAGTTACTAAGCGATTATTATCATCAGAAATTTGGTGTAGATACAAGAGGGTTACGTTTCCCAGGATTAATTTCCTATGTTACCCCTCCAGGAGGGGGTACAACCG
The DNA here is from genome assembly GCF_001748485.2 of Tepidibacillus sp. HK-1. Taxonomy (NCBI): domain Bacteria; kingdom Bacillati; phylum Bacillota; class Bacilli; order Caryophanales; family Bacillaceae; genus Tepidibacillus; species Tepidibacillus sp. HK-1. Next base: position 2,236 of record NZ_BDGM02000038.1, read on the forward strand.
ATTATGCGGTTGAGATTTATTATGATGCCGTAAAAAAAGGTGAATATACCTCCTATATTGCCAAAGGGACTTTTATGGATATGATGTATATGCCTGATGCGTTAAACGCGATTATTGATTTGATGGAAGCAGATGCATCTAAGTTGAAGCATCGTAATTCATTTAATGTAACTGCAATGAGTGTTGATCCTGAGGCAATTGCCAAAGCCATTAGAAAGTATATTCCTCATTTCAAGTTAGATTATCAGGTAGATCCAATCAGACAATCTATTGCTGATAGCTGGCCAAATTCAATAGATGCCTCATCAGCAAAAGAAGAATGGGGTTTTAAGGTAGCATATGATTTAGAGAAAATGACTGAGGATATCATAAAAAAACTAAAAGATAAGCTTCTTTAAGAGTAAATCATAAGGTAATCGGAAGGGGATTCTTATCCAACCCCTTTCTTTTTAACATTAATTCCTTATTTTTAATAACTGTTGTTCACGTTCAAGTTACCTCAGTTGGGGTGATTGAAGGAATTGCTGCGCTTCCTGCTAGAGCTGCTTTATCTGCTATTTTAATGGTGTTACTTCGTGTATAAAAGCAGATCAGCCATTTGTTCTATTTTTCTTCTTCGATGATTTCTACTTCCGAGGTAATATCGATAATGTCGCTATCTAACTGTTGTGCATATTGCCTTAATTCTTTTTCTACCATCGACCAAACAATGGCGATAGCGATTCCATCATCCACAAGTCCTAAAACAGGAATCAAATCGCTTACTACATCAAAGGGCATAATAAAGTATAACAATGCTGCTCCTATTATCCCTTTTTTTGTTTTACTTGTATGAGGGTCTTTAAAATAAAGATACATCACCTTAAGCTGCTGAATGAGGTTTTGGATACCCCCTGTTTTTTTTATTTTTCTTGGAAATTCACGATAAATCTTTCTTTTACCCTTGCTTGTCCTTGCTAAATCCACTAGTTTCATTACTAGCTCGATAATCTTTTGTCGGTTCATCTAATTCACATCCATCTGAAGGAAGATTGTTTTACTATCTTATACGATAAAAATATCATCTAAGTTTCATATTTCATAGGAATTAGTAGTTCTTGAATGTATCGATTTCTTTCCTTTCTTAAGTCAATAAACTGGCCATTCATTGAAACTAAAGGTCTGTGAGGTTCAGACGGGTCTGCCAAAATGACGGTCGCCTTTTGCCCATCATTCATGATCACCTCTTGCCCTTCCATCAACTTGGAAATATATTGGAGGAAATTGAGAACAATGGCAGCATTTAATTCTCCTTGAAAGGCGATTTGGTGTAATTCCATATAGGCATGGAAAGGAGAGAAAGATTTTTTGTAAACCCTTTCTGAAGAAATTGCATCATATACATCTGCAATGGCAACAATTTGAGCAACGAGAGGAATATTAGTACCGTCTTTTTTCAATGGGTAACCTTTTCCATTTAGTCGTTCATGATGCATTAAAGCTGCTGTAAGGACCAAGGGGTCTTTTATCTCATTTTTTACTAGAATTTCATATCCTAACCGTGGGTGTTTTTTTACCGTTTCAAATTCAACATCTGTTAACACAATTGGTTTTTGTAAAATAGAGGAGGGTATTAAGGCTTTTCCAATGTCATGAAGAAACCCAGCATGACCAATTCGAATGACCTCATCCCCTTTTAATCCCATCAGTCTTGCCAATAAGGCGGAAATGATCCCAACATTGATGGAATGTTGCATGGTATAATGGTCAATGTCTTTAATCGTTCTCAGTTGGATAAAGAGATGGGGAACCGAAACCATATGGGACATTAAATCATCAAAAATTTCGAATAATGTATCCTGTTCGATTCGCTCTTGCCTAGAAGCGGATTGAAATAGATCTTCAACTGTTGTTAAACACGTATCATAGAGTTGATAAAATTCGGAATCCATTTTTTGAAGGTGGTTCATGTATTCATTGATGGAAGTTCTTTTTTCCTCAATTGCAATGCGATCAATTTGACGAATGATGATTGCTTTTATATCTTCTTCTGTCAAAATATGACCCTTTGATAACAAAAGAAGACCTTGTTCTGTAATAATATCATCTGCTAATTGTTGTTTCACCAATCCCATATAGGGTTTTACATATTTCATGGGTACCTCTCCTTACTAAGGCTTATAAGAAGTTTTTAATATATACTATTAAAAAACAGCAAAAACATTCAAAACAACGCGTTTAATCGTAGTATTTTTTTTCGGAGGAATGATCAATGACTTACTGGCATGAATATCGAAATCTATTTCGCAATCGCTCTGTCCTGTTATTGCTTAGTAGTGAAGTAATTAATTCGATTGGATCTACATTGACTTTTTTTGCCATGATGGCACAAGTGATGCATTTAACCGATCGAGATTTATATATTGGAATGGTCATGATGATGGAAATTACTCCTGCTATTCTTTTTGGTTTTGTCGCAGGAATTATTGCTGACCGCTTTGATCGTAAAAAAATTATGATTGTCAGTAATCTATTAAGGGCAGGTATTATTTCTCTTCTTCTCTTTTCCGATCAATTATGGCAAATTTACTTGATCGCGTTTATCGATGGAATTGTGGCAAATTTTTTCCAACCAGCCAAACGGGCTTTGCAACCCACATTAGTAAAATCTGAAGAATACGTTACACTAAATTCCCTTTTTTCATTAACGAATAGTACAATGCAAATTTTCAGGCCAGCCATCTCAGGGCTCGTCGTTGCTTTTTTAGGTGCAAAAATGGCTTATACAGTTGATGTGATTACCTTCATCTTAGCTGCAGGATTGACGCTTGGAATTAAAGCGCCTCCTTTTGTGGAAGAAAAGAAAGAAAGATCGCAGCAAATGTGGCAAGATTTTAAAGAGGGAATTCGTTATATCGTAAATAAAACGATCTTAAAATATATCTTTATCTTTCAAATCTTTTTCACCCTTGTAATGAGCATGCAAGGGGCTCTTACCTTTTTATATGTAGAAAAATACATGGCTCATGGTGGAAATGTTGAGCAAATTACTGGTTACCTATTTTCGATGATTGGAATTGGTGGCTTTATGGGAGCATTCCTCTCAAAATGGATGATTGAAAGAATCGGGGGAATTCAGCTATTACTCGCGACCACGATTTTTGATGGTGTCATGGTGGTTTGGTTCTCTTGGACAGACCAATTACCCATTGCCTTATTTATTTGGGCCTTTTTTGGAATTATTGGTGCTGTATCCTCTGTCGTTATTGAAACATTGATTCAACATCAAGTGCCAGAAGATTTGCGAGGAAGGGTTTATGGTGTGATGGGACCGTTGACTGGTCCAATTTCTCTCCTTTCCATTGGCGGTGGTACTACCTTGTCCCAATGGTTTGGGCCAAGATTGGTGTTCATGTCTGCAGGACTTGGCGAAATCCTCCTAGGCATCTTTGGCAGAATCGTCCCTGCTTACAAAAAAATGGAGAATCAATGACTTCTTAATTAAATCATTGGTTCTCTTTTTTTAATCTATTTAATTGGAACTTGTATCAAAAAAGTAATTTCCCGATCCAGAATAGGAAACGACTTTAATTGTATAGTCTCCTGTTACGCCTGGGCTAAAAGTGACTAACTCCTGCCGTTCAGTCCCCTCTGCCTTTCCTACCAATGTTCCATTTGGATCATAGACATAAAGGTCAAAATCCGGACTTCCACCAAAGAAACCACTTACCCAATCTGAAATGACAAGTGTTACCGCAACTGGTTCTGAAGTAGAAGTTACACTAAGTATCCAATTGTTACTGTCTCCTGAAGAACTTAGACTTCCACTAACAAAGTGGTGTGAAGGTACGATTGGCGCTGTTCCATTATAGTTCCCTGCAACCTTAATAGCATCATACGCTTGTAAGCGCCCTTTCCCATAATCAATGTCTTCAGCTGTTGGTCCCCAATCACTTGCTGTTGAAGTAACGATCGTTTTAATCTCACTAGTTGTGATCGTTGGTTTTGCATCAATCATCAAAGTAATTACTCCTGCTGTAAAAGGAGTAGCCATACTAGTACCGCTATAAGTTATATAACCATTTGTAGAATTGGCTTCTGCAGCCGTAATGTTATATCCAGGAGCAGAAACATCTGGTTTAATACGGCCATCTGCAGTTGGTCCACGACTTGAGAAATTGGCTAGATTAAAACCATATTCTCCCACATCCGCCATCGCAGCGACTGTTATGGCATCAGAAGCAGCTCCAGGAGAACCAATCGTATATTGTGCTGGCCCTGAATTGCCTGCTGCAACAGCTACAGCAATACCATTGGCAACTGCTCTATTGACAGCTATCGAAGTAGAGTCCGTACCATCTGAACTGCTTGAAGTGCCAAGTGATAAATTAATGACTCGGATATTGTAAACGTCCTTATTCTGAATCGCCCAATCAATTCCAGCATCTACAGTACTCATAGAACCACTTCCACGACGATCAAGCACCTTGATTCCTACCAATGCAGCTCCATATGCTACGCCTTTGTAGTTCGCATTACCATCACCTGAACCAGCAATAATACTTGATACATGTGTTCCATGACCATTATCATCATAAGGAGTTGTTTTAGATCTGACAAAATCCATCCAGCCGATCACTTTTCCTCCGTCTAAATCAACATGGGTTGCATCAATTCCTGTATCAATTACTGCAACCACTACGTCATTTTTTGAATAGGTCGTTAATGATCCATCTAGATCTCCATCAAGTCCAAAATCAGTTCTAGCTTTTCCCACTCCAAACCAATTTGTCGCCGTATCCATGCTTGCTTGAACAGGCATATCATATTCAATCTGTTGAACAAAAGGCATCTTTTGTAGTGCAATAATTTGGCCTTTATTCAAGTCTGCTGCAAATCCATGGAAAGCCTTGCTATATTCAAATTTTGTCTTGAATAAGCCAATCGCTTTCTCCATGTCTTTTTTCTTGCTTAGAAAATCCGTATTTAACATCACGATGACTGGAATAGTAGTCAGCTCATCTGTTCTATTCATGATTTCTTCTAGGTTGTCAAAAAGTTTGTTTTTGTTGTTGTCTACTTGCTTAGGAAGCTCTTTGTGCTTAACTGGTTGTTTTTCATTCTGTGCCAAAACCATGGGGATTGAACTTAAAACAAACACCATTACAAAAAGAATTATCATCACTCTTTTTGTCAAAAAAATCACTTCCTTTTTCAATATTTGGAATTTGCATTCCTAACAACAATATAATATAAACTTGTTAAAAATATTCAAAATAATTAAAAATGAATAAAATGGCCTATAAAAAAATCCCATCTCTTATTAGAATTGGGGCTTTAATCCTGATAGAAATATTCCTTAAGTTAGATCCCCACATCTTTTTGCTAGCTCATTAAGATTTGTATGGATCTCCTGAACGATTCTTTTACGTTCTTCGTTGAACCCTTCCCCATCTCTAAAGTAGATTTGTCGATTTGCAAGGATCAGTCGTTTATTTTTACTTACATACAAAGGAACAAAGGTCAAATGTTCTCCTATTTCTTGAAAAAAATACTTTTCTAAATAAAGAAATCCCTTATACATTTCTTTGACCTCTGAAGAGGGATCACGATAATCAATATCTGGGAAAATCACAATTCTTTGTCCACTTTTTAAGACTTCTACACTTTGATGGAAGGTTTCTAGTATTTTTCGCGAACCCCTATATACAGGAATCCCTTTCCCAGAATTCAATAGTTTTGAAATGAAAAAGGATAGAGGAAAAGCAACCATTTTCGCTAGATTTCGATTCCAGCCAAACCTTTTGGTAAACGTATAATCTACATATTGCTTGTAACAAGCAGCTTGGTCAAGAAAAACATGAAGGATCCACGCATGTAAACATTTTGGAAACCAAAGCAATGTGACAAATGGGCCAAAAAGATTTTGGTGGTGAGAGATATACACGACGGGCCCGTTGATTCGGTCAGGAACCAGAACCTTATATCTGGGATAAAAGATTCGAATAAAACCTCGGATGATTCTAAATAATATACCATAATGACGATTCTTCATAACGATCACCAACAATCTATTTTTCTCGTAGAAATCCAGAAATAAGTATAGATAAAACCCTGATAGAATCTAGTATAGATTTATAATGAGAACCAGCATTGTTATTAAAATATAATGTCTGTATGGGTACTTCGCTGATCTTTATATTCATTTTTGTTGTATAAATTAACATATTAATTTCATATTCGTATCTTTCTCCTTTAAGTTCCTGAATCTGTGGAAGTATTTTATTAGGAATTCCTCGCAATCCTGTTTGCGTATCTTCTAGTTTATAGCCAAATAAAAGTCGAAAAATAAGACTAGTTATTCTATTACCAATATTGCTACGGAAGGGAACATTAGGTTTGCTAAAATCCCTAACCCCTAGAACGATTCCTTGATCACTATTTTCTATAGCTTTTGCTACTTTATAAACATCTTCCAGTGAATGTTGTCCATCAGCATCTGCCGTAATAACACCTTCTAAATCCTTATGAAATTCTAGATAATATTGAAAAGCAGTTTTTAATGCTCTACCTTTCCCTTGATTTGTTTCATGCGTTAAAACGGTACATCCTTCAATTTTGTTTAATTCCGTAAAGATATCGTCTAATTCTTCTTTACTACCATCATTGACAACGATAATTTGTGCTGCACCTTCTTCTAGTAGGCTTTTAACATAGTCTACCAAACTATTTGTAGGATTAAGGGCGGGAATGATTATTGCGTAATTTCTCATAATAGCATCTCCTCTCAAGGGAAAAGAAATCTATTAAAACAAATCAAAATATAGTAGATAACGCCACTATTTAGGTAACCATTTAGGTAACTATTTCCATTAATTAAAACTTATCAAATATGAGAGTATTTTGCATTATATTTTTGTTTTTCAAGTGTTGATTTTTATCTATTAGAAAAACGATTGATGCTTGGTATGAACAAATTAAAGAAATCAAATGTGTTTCGTTAGCTCAGTTATAAGATAATAACACTAATAGCTTTTTTTGGTATGTTGGTTGCCGTTTTTCCCAACAAAAATAGTAGTCCACCCTGGCTCAATTAGGGGGACTACTACCTCTAAGCAGACTAATCAGTCGGCCTTAGGTTATACTATTCTTTTAATGCTGTGAACGATTCGCCAATTTTCCTTACAGCAGTGGCAATCGACTGGACAGCAAATGGATCCCAACTTGGATCTGCCTTTTCTAATGCACTGTCATTCGTAAAATCAGTTAACCGATCAATAGGTTGTGTCCATTTTTGATCTCTCCATTGAAGCTTATATCCTTGACTACATTTAATCACAAAGAGGTGAAGTTCAGAACCTTTTGCTAGCACTCTCGCTTCAACAAAGGAATCAGAATGATTCTTGACTTCAATCGTCACAGGCCATTCCTCATCATATTCATAGATAGGTGTACCTGCGGCTTCCATCCGTTGCATCCAAGATGGGCTTGCTTGACACATTGCTTCTAGTATCATAGATTACTCCTCTCGGGTTCGGTTTTATTCATTCCCATTATAGAATTCTCCGATGAAAGGCGCAATATCTTGACGCTACTCCTCAATGAGCTTCTTGATTTTTAGATATTCCTCTTCTGTGATCTCACCTTTTACATAAAGATTACGTGAACTACCCGCCACCTACGCTTCGCTTAGAGATGGGGGCTTCTAAGGTAATCGCACCTAACGGTACGAAATTTACTTAGCTATCAAGCCTGTTCCATGCTCTATTTATGATTATACTAACAGTCGCAATCCTTCACGCTTGATATTGATAGAAGCGTTCCAATCTCTATCTGCCACAAAACCACAATCACAATGGAATATGCGCTCAGAAAG
>NZ_BDGM02000039.1:0-9418 GCF_001748485.2 Tepidibacillus sp. HK-1
GCCATATTCGCTACACAGATCTTTGACAGAAGTGCCTGAATGATACAAATCCACAATCGTTTTCTTAAAGTCATCATTGAATTTTTTGCGTTTCATATTGGACACATCCTCTCCCGTTTTTATTGTATGGGACTTAACTAAGTTGTGTCCATGAAACTATACTAACATCAATATTACTACTTCCTCCAAACCCTGCTTTTAACTGAACTTTATAAACCGTTATCTTTTCCCCATTATTAATCATTACTTCTATCGCCCATTTAATCTTCCGAATTCGATAACTTTCTATATCTTCTGTTACTTCCTCTAAAAATCGATTAGTTTTTATATGCTTTTCATGATAGAACCATCGTTTTAAACCTATAGCCCTTCTAATGTTTTCACGGTTGATTCGGATTGGTTTCCCTTTTACTTGATATAGTTCTTTAACAGCCTTTTTTGCAAGAGCTAAACATTTTTCGTCTCGTTTTTCCCAATCTATCAATTCCGCTTTTTTCTTCCTTTCAACTAATTTTGGAGTAACCTTATCATACCAATCTCTATCATTAAGATATATCCACGTATGCAGTCCTTTTCCGATTCTTTTTAACTGGCTTCGATTTAATCCAGGATTTTTTTCTATCAATTTCAGCCACTCTTTTCTTCTTTCTTCAGTTGTAAAAGACGGAATACGTTTTTTATTTTTTATTCGCTTACCAATTACTTCATTTGTTTCAAAAAATTCCTTTACACTAATATTTAAAAACTGTAAAAATAATAAATGCCGTAATGGGCTTCGATTCTTATTGTTGTATCTAATAAATAACTTTAACCAATTTGCATCTTGTTCTCTATCAATACTGCTTTGCATTAAATCTAAATACTCTATACTTTAAATTTAATTCTTTAACCTTTTTGGAATTTAAGTCCTCTTCAATTTCCATATTGCATGTAGTTTCATCACAACATAAATATTCCATTTGGCTATCTGTAGTTAAAACAATACTATTCTTATAAAGAACCTGGTGTTTTAAGCAATACAAAACACCAGGAACTTGAGGTAATCTACGAAAATAGCTTTCACCTAAATTTTGCATATCTTCTTTGAAACACAAAGGGCAATACTTTAGATAATTATTTAATTTAACCTTACTTCCAGCTAATCCGACCAAATTCTCAATAGATTTACCACTGCCCTCTACCATCCTTAAATAAACAAGTTCTGTCTTTTCCTTTGATAAGAATGCTGTATAAAATGGAAACATTGTATGTTTTGATATAATTCCTTTTTCCGTTAGTAAAGAAGTCGGAGGGAGATTATTAATAAATCTATTTAGGTTTTGTGGGAATAAAACGGACTTCCTTCCCATTCGCTTTGACCTTTCAAATAAATCGAATTCCAAAGCCCATTTACTCGAAATTCCACTCATTTGCTTATATCTACTAACAATGCTATAAAATAATTCATCTTCATAAATTAAAGGAAGAAAGTTTATCATTTCTTCAACCTTCCTTCCAAGAATTCATATCATCTATAAATCCGTTTTCCAATAATAACTGATAAACAGAAGTATCACTTTTATTAGCCTGCTGAAATAATCGTCTTAAATCATCATCAGCATAGTTGTTGTTCTTTTTAACTTTTCTTTGATTTATATCTATTTTTTGCTCATTATTAAAAGTTTGAGTGACCTTTTTGTCAGTTTTTTTTGTTTTCATCATAAAATGTGCAATGTTCTCTTTTTTTTGCAAAACATCAGTTGGAAAATCCATTGTTCTTAAATCTTCAAATTGAGCTATTTTGTAAGGATTTTTTGATTTAATTGCATCTATCATTGGTCTCATTAGTTTGAACTGCTCTTTTGCAACCTTTCTAATCATATTTACTGTAATATCTTCTTTACCACTTGTTATAGACATTGCTTGAATATTTACAAATAATTTAACGATTAAGTCAGAAACTCCTTGGGTTTCCTCATATGTTGCTTGAATGATTTCTTCACTTAAGAGTGTGAAATTTCTATTCCATTGATATTTCCAGATTGACTCTAAAAAGAAGCGAAATTCCTTATCGTTCTTCATGTTATTCCAGATAATTTCCCCATTCCCCGTAACTCTTCGTGCGATTCTAAACTCATTTTGAAATATAGAATAGGAAGCAGGTGTGCCTATAAAGAGTACAGAGACACCAAATGAATTTATTAGAGTAACAAAATAATTCATCATTTGCTGGATTCCCCTATTTTGTAAGTGTTGAATTTCATCTATTATTAACATTCCTAACCCGATATTCTGAGCAACTTGCCCAAGCAAAGGTAGCATAGCATCTGTTGAAAGATTACGAGAAACATGTTTCTTAAAGGTGTTTGTACCAAGAAGTTCATCTATCTTCATAAAAAATTGCAAAGTCAATGCCTTTAGACTCGAATTATGTGGTGTCTGTAAGGTAAGGTGTGATACTTGAATCTGATTAAAATGTTGCCCATTATATTCTTTATGTACAATAATTTGAGGGATATTTGTAAGTATTTGATTAATTGTTGTTGTTTTTCCCATACCTGAATATCCAATTAGAATTCCACTACTCGCAGTGGTTCTAAAATTCACCCTTTTGTTTATATCATAGGACCTATTAATTATTTGTTTTCCAGATTGATTGATATACTTTCTGTACTCTTTATCAAATGGATTTCTGGCGATATAACCTTGATAAATCAATGAAAACACCATACTCCAGATATCCAAATGGATTGGTAACGGTTGGAAAATATTATATAATCTATGAATCATATGTAGTCTATATGCACTATCCATCTCCCGTTCTTCTTCCTTAAAATTTATGGGAAACATTAATTTTCTTATGATTGATTGCTTGTCTATTAAAGGAGGAAGTGCTTGTATAAACGGATTACTATTATATTCTTCCAGAGGAAAGTTAGTATAAGTTGCCTCAACTGCTTCCATTCCATTATCAAGAAATATTTTATTCATCATCTTCACTTTCCTCCCAGGCTCTAAACATAGCAAATTCATCTAATTCATCAGTATACGGTTGTTCCTTTATTGTTTCTTCAAATTCTTTTTCCCTTTTTAATTTTCCACGTTGTAATAACCTTTCATCTCTTTGATTTTGTTTTATCCCCTTAATTCTTTTGGATTTGCTTATGCTGGGGTCTTTTTCAGCCTCCGTTTTTACTCTTGCTTCTTTTACAATATCCTCAATTTCAGTGTAAAGTTTGATTTTTTCTTGTAGTTCCTTTTCTTTGCCCTTTATTTCAAGTTCCTTTTCATATTTCTTTATTTGCTCTATCTCTTCTAATCCTTTATTTGAATACATGGATAAATGCTCTAAAAGGCTGAATTTGTATGGTCCTTCTCCATTTTCATCAAACACAAAAATTTCTGTCATGTCTAAAGGATTATAACTGACTTTAATACGCCAACTACCATTCATTCTTGCCCTTTCAAACCAGCTATTCTCCAATGAAAATTTTGAAGCGTAAAGCATTTTTCTAAAAGATACTCCTTTTGGAGTTACCGTTGCAGTGTCTACAGGATATAGAGAACTATAAATTACTTCCTCTTGCAAAATTCTCAAATAGCCTTTTTTATACCTTAATCCATGCTCCCATATTTTGATTGGTATTTTCTCAACATTCATTTCAATCATAGTTTCATCTAATATATAATCACTTAGCACATGATGGTTATTGTGAAATAAGATTGTTTTGATAATTATTTTTGTGAAATCATCAATGGTTAAAGTCGCTTTTAATCTATAGTCTCCCTCACCTCTCTCTTTTTTACTTTTTCCACCAACAACCACACCATCGGCGAAGGGAAGTATCTTTAAGTTCGTTTGGTGGAAAGCCTGTTCAATGATTCCTTTGTAGTCTGCGTGATAGGGAGGGCTATTTTGTATAGTAATACCTAAGTGTTCAATTGCATTTTCTATTTGTCCCCCAACAAGTTCTCCTCTATCAGCAAGAATTCGTTGCGGAACACAATATGGAAACTCCTTATCACTAATTTCTATATCGTACTTTTTACCAACCTCTTTTTTTGATGTCATGCTATTTGCGAGGGCAACCATAGCACCTGAATAAGAATTAAAAGACTCAAAACTAATATTAAAACCAACAATAACCCTTGAATAAACATCAACGACTAAAAACAATATCGGTCTCCCAACGATTTTGTCCCTATTAAATGAAGAAACTAAGTAACTATCTAAAATAGTAGAATCTATCTGGAATAGTGCTCCAGGTCCTATTCCAGCATCTTGAGTGGAACTGCCTACAATCCCTCTATAATTCTGCTGATATACTCTTGTCCCTTTTCTTTTTATTATTTCCTTTTTGTTGTTGTTCAATTTTTTAAACCAATATAAAAATTGTTGGTAGGTTGGTAATTGAGAAGAATCCTTTAAAAGTGGTATCTTTACACCTTTTTCGTCTACTATTTCTGCTGAAAAGAAATCTCGTAGAATTAGTTCAAATGTAGTTTTAAGAGAGTTGTTTTTCTCGCTGTAATAATATCTGTTCAAACCTACTCTAAATATCTTTTTAATGTTTCTATCAATATTTACACCTACATTTTCACTGTATTTCTTCGGTCTTCCTCGCTTCTTCTCTCCAACTTTTCTTTCTTTTCCCTTTGCACCACATCTAATGTAGTTTGGTATCAAACTACTTTTAGTCCCACCACCCTTAAAATATTTAATAAGATAATTTTTAACTCCGTTATAACTCATATTAAAAAAAGCCATCGTTTCTTTTATTGCCTTTTGTCTAAATTTAGTGATATACATGTGTTCCTCTTCAGTTAGTGTATTCTTGAGGTACATAACAACATCCCATGCGAAATCTCTTTTATTTTTCTCAATTTCATTCAGTTCTTCCTCAAAAATAGACCTGGTATAAACATCTTTCTCCAATTCGACTATTTCTTTGTTTTTATAAAAATTTAGTATCTCCTTTTTAGTCAATGGAAAGGGCCAGTTATTATTATTCATATCTATCACATATATAATAGAAGTAATTGGATTAATATAAAGAACCCTTATTGTTTTTCCACTATTAAATTGAAAAAGTATATTTTCATTCAATTTCATAACATTTCCCCTCACTTATTTTAAAAGTAAGTCTTTCACCTTAATGGCTAAGTCTATCTTTTTAGTGAAATCCAGGGAGATTTCTTGTTTTGCTATTAAATAACGAAGTAAATATAATCCCGTTTCGTTTGTTACACCTTCGCTTTGTTCAAATAACTTAAGTAACTCTTTTATTGACATATCACTATTTTTTACAAAATAATTCATCAGAATTTGAGATAGTTCTTCTTTATCTATTTCACTATTTTCATCAAGTAGAGTTTCCCTAACCCAAAGAATGTTAGTGGCTACTTGTTTCGGCAATTCTTTATCTGTAACAATTCTCCAATCAACTCCTTTTGCTTCCCAATATCTTCTTTCTATCTCTAATTTTTCAAATGTTATTCTTTTGTTTAATTCCGATTGATTTTTAATAGTTCTTGCTACAAGTGTTTCATTTTGATTAGAGTCCTTAATAGTAAGAAGAAAAGTTGTTGTTAAAACATACTGGTCTTCTGTTTCTGAACGAAATCTATCAAACCGTAAATCTTCTTGATTATCAATAACCTCCATTACATCTAAGAGTGGATAAGACTCTCTAATATCGAATACCTTATTTGAAAACTCATAAATTAAAAATGCACGCAATTGGTTATCCGATTGTAAATGGTGAATGCGACCTGTTTTTATTCCCATGATTCTCGTAGCTCTACCTTTGCTTGAATAATCACTTATTTTCATCCAAGGCTTATAATCCTTTCCAGTTCCTTGTCCCCTTCCCTCTTTTAAAAGTCGTTCTTTTTTTACTTCATTAAATTTTTTCATAATCTCCTCCTGAACAATTACATAAGCAAAGTAAAAAACACCTGCATTTTTGCTAATCCGCAAAAAATAAGGACTAATAGGGTTATGAACTAAACATTATTAAAAAAGCTCAGTCAATTGACTGAGCCGTTTTTATTAAAATATGAAATTTTGTTATAAAAACAAACATTATCCATTTTTCCTCTTCTTCCTTACTTAATAGATTTAATATTTTATATTTAAACTAAAGTAGAAGAACCAATCCGAAGTTACACAAAAGCAAAAAGGAAATAGTTTTCCCCCAATGTTAAAAGCGATGAACCAAATTCTTAAAATGTTAGTAAATATATTTTATCACTTTATTCCCTTTTATAATAATTTTTCTAACCGTTTCCATTAAAAGAAAAATAATAATTCCTTTATTTTCAATTCTTATAAATTCAAATTCAAATAGACATCATCTAAATCTTCTTGCGTAATCCCAAGATACTTCTTTGTATTAGCAATACTGCTATGATTTAATGCTTCCATAATAAGAGCAAGGGAAACTCCACTTTTGTAAGCCCAGTATCCCCAAGTTTTACGACATGAATGGGTGGAAATCGGTTCTTTAATTCCTATAAAATCTCCTGCTTTTGAAAGGATTAAGGAAGCCTGTTGTCGAGTAATTGGCTTGTCTCCCTTCCGACTAAAAAATAAAAAAGATTCTTGTTCTGGATTATATTCTTTTATATACTCCTTTATTGCTTTTTGAAGATTTTCTGTGATAGGAAATCTCTTATACTTTCCTGTTTTTTCTTCATGGAGTTTGATAAACTCTTTTGGCTTTTTCCCATCCCAAATATCTTGTACTTTCAATTTTAAAATATCCGATATACGAAGGGCACTGGAGATGCCAACCATAAACATTAAATAGTCCCTTTTACTTTTCTCTTTTAAATAAATTTTCATGAGTTCTAATTGTTTTTTATCTCTAATTGGGCTAACTACGTTCATAACGAGTCACCTCTATACTTATATTACTTAATGCATCTGTAGTATATATTATGTCATATTAAAACTCAAGAAAAATATGGAATATTACATAATCCTTGATATAACAGCGATTTATATATTACATAATGTTATTTTGTCATATTCAAAATTTTCATCTAATAAAGTATAAAAAATTACAGTAAAATGATATCATTTCAGTATGACTTTAAATAAATAATTGCATATCACATATTGTAATATTTAGTTTATCAAATTGTATTGATAAATTTTATTTTATTATAAAGGAAGTATTAAAATGTACCATTTGTTTTCAAATATTATTGTCCCTAAAATAAATGAGGAATTACACGAAAACATTAAATCATTTGAAAAGCATCATATATACGACTATATCTTAAGGGAATCAAGACTACTATTATCAAATCTTGATTTAGAAAGTTTTAAAAAATTATCATTTAACGTTTATCTTATTGGTGAGAACTTACGAGGGGAAAGATTACTGTTAGCTCATGAAATGTATACACTTTTTTTTCAGGAGTTAAAATCAAATTTCCATTTAATTTCAAACGTTGAAAAACGAAGAAGGGCAAGTGAATTTATTAATTCTCTAAATTTCACTGAGATTTATTATAATTTAGCAAAGCTAAAATGGGATTTAGGAGATTATGATAATGCTTTATTTTATTTATCATTAGCTGATACTGAATATTCAAAGTTTGAAAATAAATCTGAAGGATTTTTCATTAGTTTTTTGCTGAATTCAAATGGTTATCTCTTATGGAATATAATTCCTCTGATTATTAGTTCATTTGAAAACAAGGAGTCTCTCAATTTCGGAAGATTAAAAAATGAATTAGGTATTGAGGTAAAAAAAGAAACAATTACTGACTTACTAAATGATTTTAACTCTTTAACACTTTACCAATTTATTAATGCTGTGAATAGATTCAATAATTTTGATGAGACACAGTTTAACTTATACAAATCAGTTAGACAGTTTAGAATTTTGGGCGACCTTGTCTGGATTTTTGAATGTTACCTAAAAGATAAATTTCAAATTTACGACAAAGAATTATACAACCTTATCACTCAAGATTTATTATTCAATCAAACCGATATTAAAAAATATTTTGAGAATTATCATAAAAAAACTAAAGAACTTCATTCGGAGAATAATAAAAAGTCAAAAAAAGAAATATCGGAAGAAACGATACTATATTTAGTAAATGAAATAAAATTTGAAATGGATACAAAAAAAATAATTGCTATTTGTTTAAAATTAGTTCATCTATATAGAAACTATTCCTCTCACCAATTGGATAATAGACTTTTCTTACAGGATAATTATTCTACTGAACTTTATCAAATATTTTTATATTCATTTTTAATTTCGTTTAATATCATAAATAATGTTTTAGGGAAATAGGCATTTGTATTAATTTAATTCATTTTCAATTTATCTTCTATAAACTATTATCCTATGTACATCCCCTTTTTTGCATTGGGTTGTTCCCAAAACCAAAAAAAGGAAACAAAAATACTAAGCTACTTCATTATTTAACTTTTTCATCATGGCGATTATCATTCTAATAATTTCTTGTAAAAGGTCATCTGCTTCTTTAAATTGTTCTTCACTAATATATCCATTATTAGCTGACAGCTGAACCCAATACAGCGATTCTTGAGCTGAACCAAGCGCGTTGTTAAAAAATGTAATTTCCTTACTTAAGTAGATTTGACCATTCCCCTCTACAACGTTTGCTCCAATGCTTGTCGCACTCCTAATCAGTTGACTCTTCAGATTATTGTTTTCTATATATGGAAATTGCTTTACAAGCTGATACACTATTTTATTTAACTCCATACATTTCCCGTAGAGCTTTAAATTTTTGGGATTTTTCACCTTTATTTCTTCTATTTTTTTACTCATTCAATATTCCTCCTCAATTTGTTATATTTAAGCAGTTCGATACAATTTTTCTAATCTTATAAGTTCTTCTCTACTGTCCTCGTATCGTTCCTCTTTAATTCGGATGTCAAGTTGAGTTTCCATTTCAATTAGACGGAATCTCCTATACTCCAATTCTTCTAAATTCTGGTCAAAAAATGAACTCTTTAAAAACTCTTCTTTTAATTTGATTACTTCTCTTTTTGATAAAATTAGTCTATTAAGTTCTAATTTATTTAAAGAATCATTAAATAGTTCTTTATCGATTTTATTTATAGATATTTCAATTTGATTAATGGTCAATTCCCCCCTGTTTTTTTATCTATATTAATTGTATTAAGAAAGTCCAATTTTTAATAGCAAGAAACGGTCGAAGCGTGTTTGACCATATGAACTTTGGAAATGAACAGAGTAGAGTGACTTTATTGAAGAAAAGTTTTATAATGCGAGCTAATAGAAAAGATTATTTAAATGAATCAATTTCATAATTATGAGCCCTACGGGCTCAAGGCTTTTAAAAGCTAAAAAAAGGAGTACCTCCCCAAAATGTCGAATGAGTAAGTAACGACACCAACTCTAAGACTGGAGGAAGACTCCCT
>NZ_BDGM02000040.1:0-8597 GCF_001748485.2 Tepidibacillus sp. HK-1
CTTTGCCGCCGGCTTCCTTCAGATTCCACCTCACGATGGACACCCTTGCCTTAGGCTAATGGTTGGTTGCTACATACCCCCATAACGGACTTTCACCGTCTAGTTAATCGCCATGCGTGGCGCACTAAAAAGAATGACTGTTGAGAAACTCAACAGTCATTTCTATTTGTCTATTCGTTCTAAGTTGCCATTAAGGTCCATCTTAAAAACAGGTTTTGTTTCATGCTCTTGGTCAGATAAGAAGGCCATTTTTCTAGCCCGATCCATAATTTGAATAAGGGCTTTATAATCTTCATTTACCACCTGGATGTCCTTTAGTTGGCTTCTCATTTCTTCATTTTCTTTTCGTAACTTCACCAATTCTTTTTCTTTTTCTTCTAATTCTTTTTCCAAGTTCTTATATAGTTTGCCTCTGTCTTGGGATAATGTCTTCTGCTTTTTTAAGAATCGTATGATGCTGTCATAGGTAAGATTTTCTTCAGTTACCTCTTTCATTTCTTCTGGCGCAGATAATTCTTCACTAAACTCACTATCAAAATTCTTTTCAACCTTTTGATAGTTTCTTTTTTGTCTTTGGGATTTTGCGATTTGAATAGCTGCTTCATATTTTTTACGAATTAAGCTATTCCATCTAAATCCACAAGCTGCAGAAGTTCTATTAAGCTTTTGCCCTACTTCTTCAAAAGCTTTCAATTGAGTGCTACCTTCACGAATGTGCCTCAATATAACCTCTGCTAATAGTAAATCATCATCTTCAGTCCAAGCATCTTGTCTAGTTGCGACCATATAGATCCCCCCGTAAATCGTAAGTATTATATTTTTATGAATTTAATAGTTTTTATAGAATAAAAAACTATTACTTTTTATATCCAATCTTTTAATTTTTTAAACAGGAGGATACATAAATAAATTAGAAAAGGTTTGTATATTCCATCGCGCTCCGTCATCCATGCCCTTCTATAAATAAAGATTAAGGAGAGAAGGGCACTTCTGAGGCACACAAAGTGTACAAGTCGTGCTACACAGCTAAAGCTGCTAGTCACGCTATGTCGCAGCTTATGGAATATACAAACCCCTAAATGATAAGTGGAAGAAACTTATACTTTCTTTACATTTGAAAAAACCACGAAATTTCGTGGTTTAGGTAAACTGATATGGTATATATTAATAGTTTATGAAGCAAAATGCTGTTCAAGAGCTGGTTTATCATAGCCGATTACAATATTTTCACCATCTGTTAAAATAGGCCTTTTTAACAAGCGTGGTTCTTTGGATAAAAGATCTAATAATTGACTTAATTTTAATTCCTCAATATCCACATCCAAATTTTTGAACATTTGGCTACGTGTAGATAGAATTTCCTCTAATCCATTATTTGTTTTCTTTACAATTTCTAAAAGCTCATCAACAGTTGGTGGATTTTTGAAAAGGTGACGCTCTTCATAACTTACTCCTTTTTCAGATAACCAAGCCTTTGTTTTTCTGCAAGATGTACAACTAGGGTATGTGAAAAACACTAATTTATTTTGCATACTCCATCTCTCCTTTTTGTAATTTTTTTACATATTGTTGAACACGATGTGTAAAATGTTTTTTAATAAATAATAAACGTATGTATCTAAAAAAAGTTTCCAACACTTTAAATTTGACATTTTCTTTTTGCATCTTAATTATATTATTTAATTAAACACTATGTCAATAGTAATTAGTTATTTTTTAACAAAATTTTCTACTCTAAAAGGATAATCTTTACAGTAAATATGTCTATTTCAAGGAATTTATTTACTATAAAACGTTAATATAATATAATTATTATGATTAAGTGAGAAAGGGGCTTTAAAGGCATGGAAAATGATACATTGAAATTAACAAGTGTTTTGGCTGATCCCACACGATTTGCAATTTACCAATACGTCTCTTCCATGGGCCGAGCCGTAAATGTACAAGAAATCGCTGATAAATTTGGTATTCATCCTAATGTAGCTAGACTTCATCTGAGTAAATTAGAAGATGTCAATTTACTTAAATCAATCACCGAAAAAACTGGTCGTGGCGGAAGACCTAGTAGAGTATACACATTATCTGACGAAGTTGTAAGTCTCCAGTTCCCTCCGAGAGATTATAAACTCCTTGCCAAGATAGCCATAGAGACCCTTTTGTCATTTGGTGAAGAAGGTAAGAAAGCTTTAGTAGAAATGGGAAGAAACTTTGGCAGAGAAGCAGCAAGACAGGCCATGATGAAAGATAGTATCGAAAACTCGAGGTACTTACCAATTGAAAAAAAAATTGAAAGTATTGAACGATTGGTCATTGCTCAAGGTCTACAACCGAATATCGAAATCATTGACCAACATACCATTCGATTCCGAGTAAATAACTGTATTTTCCATGAAACGCTTGATGCAGTAAAAAATCATAATATCTGTCAAATGCATCATCATCTTCTTGAAGGAATCTTTGAAACCTATTTAGGAGACATTAACCTCGTTCAAGAAACATCCATTACGAATGGCTCCGATGCATGTCAATATACAATGGTTAAATTACCAGTTCAACAATAAATGAAAAGCCTCTTCCACCAAGGAAGAGGTTTCTTAAATTTTCTTGTCCCTATCCAATAGAGAGTGTGTGTGACAAAAGCAAGCGACTTTCAGGAGTGTATTTCTTACCTGATCATTTTAATCTAAGAAAAACGAAATAGTACCTTTCTCACATTATTCTTTATTCATAGAAAGGTATGAGCAACAGAGCTCGATACAAAGTACTATTTTCTTATAGTCCATATTGTTTTAACGCGCTTGTCATGAAACGATACTGATATGACCCCATATTTTTTTGTTGAACAAGCACCTTAAAAGTTTCCCCCATTTCACCAGGCATAATTAATTGGCGAATCGCGCGGTTCAATTTAATGGCTTCATCTTGAAAAAGGTCTTTATTTTTCATTTGATCCAATCCTATTTCTTGAAGCATTTCTAAAATACCACTATTCATTAAAAAATGGCTTTGCGTAGAAAACCAGACAGGTTCAAGACCCCAACGTTTTCCTTCCTCCATGAGTGCAGTAAAATTCACATGTGTGGTGATATCTTGTTCTCCGATTAGTTGGTAAGGATTATCATTAGCAGTATGCTGATAATAGCACATCAATGTACCATCATGCCGATGACTTGCATATAATTCATCTGCAGGATAACCATAATCGATTGTGATCACATATCCTCTTATTAATCGTTGCGCTACATGTTTCATCCAATCCATCGCATCTAAATTAATTTCAGCGACTTGTCCTTCCTTCAGCGTAACTTTTTGCTGAATGAAATAATCTTCTAAGGAAGGATGGCTAAGCTCTGCAGTGATCTCTTCATAGCTTTCCCTTTCCTCATTCCAGGTCACAAAAATCTCTTTGAATTTCCCGTTTACTTTTTTTACTTTATGTACTGGAAAAGAATCTACCAGCTCATTTGAAAAAATAATTCCTATAAACGGTTGAGGAAGATCCTGTAATTGATCAATCCATTTCACATGATTGAGGTGCCTTTCTAAGTGTTCACGTTGTAAGTCTTGGTGATATGGACTTGCTTCAAGCATAAAATAGGTTAGGGATTGGTATATCTTAGGGTATTTCTCAAACATTGCATTTAATACATCTCTCGCAAAACGGCCATCTCCCCCACCCATTTCTAAAATAAAAAATGTTTCCTTTTCTGAAGCATATTGTAAAAGTTCAACAAAGCTATTCGCGATGGTTTGGCCAAATATAGGCCCTACAGATGAACTGGTATAAAAATCAGCACTCTTCCCTATTTTTTTGCGATCCTTCGTATAGTAACCTAACTCTGGTGCATATAGAGCCATTTTCATAAAGTCATAAAACGTTATACGTTTTTCAGGTGAATCGTTTATCATCTTGATGATTTCTTTTGATAATTGAGTTTCATTTGCTTCTTTCATGTTGTTAACCCCTTTTTTCATTCTGTTGATACTATAACTTCGTCCAAAATTTTTATCAAGGAAAATTTTGTTTTATACTATTGACATAGTGTTTATACTATCATATTATATTAACAGAACCACCCTTATTACTTAGTGAATTGAAAAATCACCCATGAAGTTCAGCTAATGATTGGTTTACACCCAACCATGTCCCCCAAAAAGCTGATCTATGGATTCGGTTCTAAAAGTGTAACAGATTTTTTAACCTCCCCCATTATAACCTCCGTAATTGGAGGTTATTTTTTTGTCTTTAGAAGTTCTTATTGATCTATCATCACATGCTGAACTAATTCATTTCCACGATTAACGATCTGTTTTTGTATATTTTTATTTCCTTGCTCTATAGGGATAATCTCTACGATTTTCTTTCCCTTTTCCCATACATTTTTCACATAAGTAGGAATAGCATTTATTTCTTTTAGCGTAATCTTTTGATTAAATCGATTTTTCTCAAGTAGTAAATCTAGAATAATTCCATAATCTTTCCAATCACCTTGTTGATTACTTAAAAAATTGCCTAATGAATAGACGACACCTCTATCTGATTGCCTATTATCACCTTTTATTACCTGTAGTGGTTGTACGACATGTGGATGACTACCCAAAACAAAATCAACACCATTAGCCATTAAGTCTTCTGTCCATTTTTTTTGTAGATCATTTGGTACTCTTTGATATTCGGTTCCATAATGGATCATAGCTAATATATAATCGACATGATTTTCTTTTAATTGTTCCACGTCAGATGCAACTGCCTCCAAATCTAACGTATTCACCAAGTAGGGTTTATCCTTTGGCTTTATAAATCCATTAAGTCCATAAGTATAAGCGATAAGTCCAATTTTGAAACCATCTTTTTCTAATATAAGAGGGATATCTCTTTCACTTTGAGTGCGAAAACTTCCAGTATGTAAAATTTGATATTCATCTAAATGGTCTAATGTTTTTATAAGTCCCTGCTCTCCTTGGTCGAATGAATGGTTATTTGCCGTAGTTAATACATTTACACCCGTATTTTTTAAGGCTAGGGCAATTTCCTTGGGAGCATTAAAACGTGGATAACCGCTAAACCCTTTTTCCTTTCCTGCCAATGGTGTTTCTAAATTACCAATAACAAAATCTGCATTTGCAAAGATAGGTTTCACTTGTTGAAAAAAAGATTCAAATTGGTATTGATCAGTTTGGCGATTATAACCTGCCTTGGTTAAAGGGATATGCATCAACACATCACCAACGACCATGATCCTCATTTGAACAAATTCAGTAACATCGGGACTTGGTTCAGGTAAATTTGGTATCGTCACTTCCTCAAAAAATTGGTCTTTCTGTTCTGAATGAAAAACTTGTTCACTCCCGTTTAATTCTTTAAAAAATAGACTAATGAAAAGAATTGCAATCAAGATGAATAATATCATTATATAACCAGTTGATTTGCTAAACATATGGATTCAGCTCTTTTTCAAATCTAATGGTTGTTTTTTCCCCATGTCCAGGATATACGACGGTTTCATCAGGAAGAGTGAAGAGTTTTTCATGAATAGATTTAAGTAATTGGTCATAATTTCCTCCCTTTAAGTCCGTACGCCCAATTGATTCTTTGAATAATGTATCTCCACTAAACAGAAATGGTTTCAAATAATAAGAGATTCCACCTGGAGTATGTCCAGGGGTATGAATCACTTCAATAAAAAAAGATTCAATTTCTAAGGAATCTAGATCGCAAAGAAGAACATCAGCTGGTTTACATTTTACTTCGCCAAAAAAAGGAAATATTTCCGACCCATTTAATTGTGGGCTAGATAACCATTCCTTTTCTTCTTGATGAAGATAGACTGGAACTTTAAATCTTTCTCTTATCTGTTCTAAACCACCAATATGGTCTAAATGGGCATGGGTAAGTAAAATGGCTTTTAGGGTTAATTCTTTTTCTTTAATAAATTTTTCGATAGAAAATGGATCAAACCCAACATCAATTAAAATTGCATCTTTCCCTTCAATAAGCAGATAACTATTCATTTGAAAATCTCCTAATATAAATCTTTCGATTTGCATGTTATGTCCCCCTTTTTCAATATCTATTTTATGAGTTCAAATAAAACAAAACAAGAACCGGAAATTCATCCGGTTCTATTTTAACATTAAAGAAAGTATAACTTTCTTTTCATTATATTATAATGAGACCCTACAAAAGTAATCGGAATATGCTTCGAAGTATGGCGTCACTTTTGTGGTTTATCTTGTCATAATAAGTCGGCTGCAAGTTGAGCAAGCTTAGATCGTTCTCCTTTTTGCAATTTTACGTGTCCACTGATTTGTTCTTGTTTAAACTTTTCTACTACATAAGTTAAACCATTATTTGTTGCATCTAGGTATGGATGGTCAATTTGATCAGGATCCCCCATCAATACAATCTTACTTCCTTCTCCAACACGAGAAATAATCGTTTTTACTTCATGTTTAGTCAGATTTTGTGCTTCATCAATAATAATAAATTGATTAGGAATACTTCTCCCCCGTATATAGGTCAATGCTTCAACTTGAATGCTTCCGATTCCTGCTAATATTTTGTCTAATTCTCCTGCTTTTTTCGCATTAAACAGATATTCTAAATTGTCATAAATTGGTTGCATCCAAGGACGCAATTTTTCCTCCTTTTCACCGGGTAGATAACCTAAATCCTTTCCCATTGGTACAATGGGTCTTGCAACAAGAAGTTTATTATAAATCTGTTCATCTTCTACCTTTAACAACCCTGCGGCTAAAGATAGTAATGTTTTTCCTGTCCCTGCTTTTCCAGTCATCGTAACTAAAGAAATTTGATCATCCATCAACAGTTCTAACGCCATTTTCTGTTGTACATTCCTTGGTGTAATTCCCCAAACAGAATCATTATATCGAAGTGGTTCGATCCGCTGATGATCGAAATTTATTTTAGTCACAGCTGATTTGCTTGAACCAAATTCATCTTTTAAAATATAAAATTCATTAGCAAAAACCTGATCAGGATGAAGATTTAAATCTTGTAGTGATAAACATTTTTTTGTATAAAAATCATCGATCATTGAAGGATGAACCTTGAGTTCAAAATAACCCGGATAAATATCTGTATCTGAAACAACTCGGTCAGATAAATAATCTTCAGCATGAATGCCTAATACGTCAGCTTTGACACGAACTAGAGCATCTTTGCTGACTAAAATAACTGGTTTTCCATTCTCCTTTTCTTTTTCCTCCATTTGTAAATTCATCGCTACAGCTAGGATACGATTATCATTTGTCATTTCTAGAAATGAATGCTGTAGTTTTTGAAAAGACTTATGATTTAATTCTACTCTCAATGTTCCGCTATTTCTTAGCTTAACCCCCGAGTGTAACTTTCCCTGAATTCTTAGCTGATCTAACAGTCGTGAAACTTGTCTGGCATTTCTCCCTACTTCATCCATAAATCTTTTTTTCGAGTCAATCTCTTCTAAAACAACGGCCGGTATGATCACATCATTATCTTGAAAAGCAAAAATGGCCCTTGGGTCCTGCAAAAGAACATTGGTATCCAAGACATAAATCTTCTCCAATATGTCCCCTCCTAAACTTTTTTTACACCATTTTCCCTTTTGCTGATGTAAAACTTCTTATTTATATTGTATGCAAGTAATATGAATCTTGAATGCGAACAGAAAATCTAATACATCGAATTATACTGAATGGGTACACTAAGAAAAAACAATGATCCCAATGGATGATGAAAGGATGATTCGATGCGTAAACTATTTTTGTATCTCATCATTTCCTTATTGACGATATCACTTGGTTGCCAAGCAACCAATAAACCACCTGCAAATGAAGCTTCACCCCCAACGAAAAAAATTAAACAAACACAAAGGGTACCTCAAACCATACCTGAACCAAAAAGGAACCAAAGTCCAGAGGCTACGGCACACCGTTTGGCCAGTATTGCGATTCGAGTCCCACAAGTGAATGATGCCACTGCTGTCGTCTTTGGAAAGTATGCGATCGTAGGTATTGATGTGGACGCAACCCTTGATCGTTCTCGTGTTGGTACCATTAAATATTCTGTTGCTGAAGCACTTAAAGAAGATCCTCAAGGGGCTAATGCATTAGTTACCTCAGATCCAGATATTATGCAACGGCTTCGAGAAATCAATCAAGATATAAAGCGTGGACGCCCCATTAAAGGTTTTGCAGAGGAATTATCAGACATTGTAGGAAGGATTATTCCTCAGGTACCACGTGGTGTTCAGAAAAAAGAACAACCACCGACGAAGCAAAACCAAGAAGAGCAAAATCAAACCAAAAATCCAAAAGAACCCAGAAAAAGTTTATATCAACAGTAATTGATTTGAAATCGGGTAGGAGACTGGCCATTATTTGACCAGCCGACCTCCCACAGCACCGTACGTACCGTTCGGTATACGGCGCTTCCAAAGTTTACACGTCACTTCACAGAATAACACTCGCTAAAACTTAGATATCCAGCTCGCTTAAATCGCTCGTTAGATAGGGCTTTTGTCAAGATAGGGCTATGAGCAGTACGCCAATAGCCTTTTCTTGTATTCGCCCACATCCACGCTTGCTCCTCACTC
>NZ_BDGM02000041.1:0-7631 GCF_001748485.2 Tepidibacillus sp. HK-1
GTTTGCCAACGCAAGGCTATCGACTTCTTTGAGCCATGCAAACTCCTTTTTGTACTTGGCAGGAGTCGGGAATTTTTGCTTTTTCAAGGCTTCTTTGTCGTCCTTGAACTTCTCATATGTTTCCTTTCGTTCAGCCAACATTTTATTGTAGACGAAACGAACGCAACCGAAGGTTTTCGCAAGAAATTGCTCTTGTTCTTGTGTTGGGTACAGACGGAACTTATATGCTTTGTTTGCCATATCGAATCACCTCACTTCAATGGGCGCACCACCCGTTGTGAGTAAGCAAAAGCTTCTCAACATCGTGATTCCAATCTACTAAGGAAATATTGTAATTTTCACCCAGTCTAATTTCATTGATATATCAGCCTTTCATTTATATAAGACTGATTATATCATAACAAAAAAAGACAACTTTAGGCTACGCCTAACCGAAATTCATCTCCCACTTTCACTGGTGCTGGCACACCTTCACGTTTAGCAGTGGGAGACTTCTTTCGGAGGGAAGTTAAATCTTTAAGCATTTTACGATGTTTTAAAAAAATAGGCCATAGTCCTTCATCCAACGTAAAAATGGCATGACGATGCGCTACTTGCAAAACGTCCTCTGCAAGTAGTCGACTCCATTCTTCAGTTTCCCCATTAAAACAAATTGTACAAAACCTTCCTTTACAACGATAAGGTACTTTTTTACATCATGGCAACCTTCACAAACAAATAGTTTTAAAACCTTGATTGTAATCTCCACAACTACGGAATTTTTCAACTTCTTTAATTACGATAGGCCTAACCTTTTTTTATGTTTTTTATAAAGTTGTCCCAACGGGAATTTTCATCGAAAAAAATCTGTTTAAGAATGTTTGTCTCCATACTTTTAGTTTAACAAAAATTGCACTTAAAAAGGGAGCTCTCGCTCCCTAAAATTTTATATTTTCCTATACGTTAAAGAAAAGGCCCCTTCATGTAAGAAAGGACCTTTAAATCAAGAAGTAATTACATCATGCCCATGCCGCCCATGTCAGGCATACCTGCTGGTGCCTTTTCTGGTTCTGGCTTATCGGCAACGATGGATTCTGTTGTTAAGAACATAGCGGAAACAGATGCAGCATTTTGTAATGCAGAACGAGTAACTTTAGCTGGGTCAACGATACCAGATTGAATCATGTTTACCCATTCTCCTGTAGCTGCGTTGAAACCAATACCAATTTCCTCTTTCTTGAGGCGCTCAACAATAACAGAACCTTCTAAGCCTGCATTATTAGCGATTTGACGAACTGGCTCTTCTAAAGCACGTTTAACAATCTCAACACCAGTTTTTTCATCGCCAGTTGCTTGAACTTTTTCAACTGCAGCTATGACATTTACAAGTGCTGTACCACCACCGGAAACAATACCTTCTTCAACGGCAGCACGAGTGGAGTTCAAAGCATCTTCAATACGAAGTTTCTTCTCTTTTAATTCTGTTTCAGTAGCAGCACCAACTTTAATGACAGCTACGCCACCAGCTAGTTTTGCTAAGCGTTCTTGTAATTTTTCACGGTCAAATTCAGAAGTAGTTTCTTCTAATTGTTGACGAATTTGGCCTACACGAGCACCAATTTGTGCTTTATCACCATTTCCATCAACGATGATTGTATTCTCTTTCGTTACACGTACTTGGCGTGCACGACCTAATTGATCAATGGTAGTTGTTTTAAGGTCTAGACCTAATTCTTCAGTAATTACTTCACCACCAGTTAAGATGGCAATATCTTGTAACATTGCTTTACGACGATCACCAAATCCAGGTGCTTTTACAGCCACTGCTGTGAAGGTTCCACGAAGTTTATTTACTACTAAAGTAGCTAACGCTTCTCCTTCTAAGTCTTCAGCAATGATCAACAATGGGCGACCTTGTTGAACGACTTTTTCTAAGACTGGTAAAATATCTTGAATGCTAGAAATCTTCTTATCTGTAATTAAGATATATGGATCTTCTAATACAGCTTCCATTTTGTCTGTATCTGTAATCATATAAGGAGAAATGTAACCACGGTCAAATTGCATACCTTCAACAACTTCTAATTCAGTAACAAATCCCTTGGATTCTTCAACAGTGATAACACCATCGTTACCTACTTTTTCCATTGCTTCTGCAATCAATTGACCTACTTCTTCATCAGCTGAAGAAATCGCTGCAACTTGTGCAATAGAAGCTTTTCCTTCGATTGGTTTTGCAATTCGCTTAATCTCTTCTACTGCTGCATTAACTGCTTTTTCAATTCCTTTGCGGATTACCATTGGATTTGCGCCAGCAGTTACGTTCTTTAATCCTTCACGGATTAATGCTTGTGCCAAAACAGTAGCGGTAGTTGTACCGTCACCAGCTACATCATTTGTTTTTGTTGCAACTTCTTTTACTAATTGAGCCCCCATGTTTTCAAATGGGTCTTCTAATTCAATTTCTTTTGCAATAGTTACACCATCATTAGTAATAAGTGGTGAACCAAATTTTTTCTCTAATACAACGTTACGACCTTTTGGCCCTAAGGTTACTTTTACAGCGTTTGCTAATGCATCTACACCACGTAGCATCGCACGACGAGCTTCTTCGCCAAAAATAATTTGTTTAGCCATCAAAATCGCCTCCTGGTTTCAAAATAAAGTATATAAGTATATGAAGTGTTATTCTATCGGCTATTCTATAATCGCTAGAATATCGCTTTCACGCATAATTAAGTATTCTTTGTCTTGGTACTTAAGTTCGGTACCAGCATATTTGGAATAGATCACGCGATCTCCTTCTTTTACATCTAATGCTTCGCGCTCTCCTTTTTCATTGCGGCGGCTACCTACTGCAACGACTTTGCCTTCTTGTGGCTTTTCTTTTGCAGTATCTGGTAAGACAATACCGCTAGCAGTTGTTTGTTCTTTTTCAATTGGTTCGATAACCACACGGTCACCAACTGGTTTAATCATAAAAAGAAACCTCCTTATACGTTTAATTTTCATTTTCTTATTAGCACTCGCCATCAATGAGTGCTAACACAATTCTAATAATAATAAAACTTAGCATATTTTTCAAGTCGTTTTATTAAAATTTTTCCGTCAAACAGTATGCCCAAATTCTAACATAATATTCCAACGAAAGATACAAAAAAATAAGTGCTACAAGGAACACCAATAAGAATATTATAATCGTTTCCTAATTAGTAATTAGTGAAGCATTCATATATTAGGGTAGAGATAATATTGCACGATTCCCGTCAGGACAATAGTATGTCTATCCTGAATCGGGGCACATTTGTTTTTCAAAAACGATTCAATTACAATCTTACGTTCACTATCTTTCATAATCTCAGTTTCAAATAGATCTAATAAAGTTTTTACAGCCTTAGAGCTCATAATATTTATCTGAGTATTAGTTAGCCCATGTTCATGTAATTTAGTAATTTCTTCTTCGGTAAAAAGTTTAATTGTAGCTTCAGGATTGCTAACTAATAGTGAGAACTTCTCCTGCCAATCGCCAATTAGTTTTAATGCCACATCACCTGTAAGGAAAGTATGATCGGGCTGACTCTGATCACGAGGAACAAATCCAGAAAATCTTTTCTTATCATTATAATTCCCCTTTTAAAACTTACCAATCTGTTATTCGCGATAAGCAATTGAAATATAGGTATTTTAGTTCGGATTAGTATTGCTTCGTACTCACAACACTACTAATTTTTTATTCAGGCCTTATAATAATTTGTTCGGATTTTTCAAACCATTGAATCCACCTTGAATCATTAAAAAAGCCTTTATCCTGAATGGATTCCCATTCTTCTTCAGGGAATATTTCATTTGAGATCTGATTGATCAATTTTAACTTAATTTGATAGCTTTTGAGTTCTTCTAAATCATCTTCATCTAGTAATATACTACTACCCTCGATACTCCGAGCGTTTGAATTACGTAAAAAGTTTCGTAAACCTTTAAAGTAATCATTAAATATGAGGGGTGACTGTAAATTCTTTGTATAAATTTTATTGTAGGTTGCATACAAACCATTTAAATTAGCTATATTCTCCTGTAATAAATTACTTATTCCGTCCATATCATCTAAAGTTATGGTTTTCTTCGCGATCCATTGATTTAATGTTTCTTCTAATTCCTTCATACTAGACAATGAAGAGAAAAAAATACCATATGCATCTTCATTAATAATTTCCAATAAAATTTTGTTTTGTTTCTGTTCTTGTAAATATAAATACCCAAGCAGTAAAGTAATCAGAAATAAAACCATTTCAAGTATAATAACCTTTTTCTTCATAAAAAGTCCTCCATAGGAATGTAACGAACAGATTGGGCACAACAGTACACCAGTCTGTAAATTATTTCAATAGAAATTAACCTGCATTATAAATATAAGGGAATTTAGGTTGTAAATTTCTTAAAGTATTTATCTATCCAGTTAAATAAAATTATTATTTTATGGAAAAATTGTTCATCTTTTACAATTAACGGACCATCTATTGTTAATTTTTGTTGTTCCTGTCCAAAATTCTCCTTACTTTTAGGAATTAGACAGGACTAATGTAGATAATTATTTGAAATACTTATATTATTATCTTGTGTTATTGATTAAATCTGCTGCAAAATTTAATCCATCTTGTTCAGTAAATAGGCTACTTAAATGAAATTTCATCAAGTAATAAACATCTTTATCATTAAATAGTAGGAATAATATTTTTCCACGTTTTGTTTCTTCTAATTTGTATTCTACTAGTACATCCCCAATTTTTTTATTTTCTGAGCCTGATAAAGAAGATGAACCTTTTCCTATATTAAGTTCAACAGTCTTTTCACCTTTATATTCACCATAAAGAATTCTCATTCTATTATTTTCCTCAATTTGTTGCTTTTGTTCATCAGTTAATGATATGAGCTCTCCTTTTTCGTTTGCATAGATGACTTGAGCAATATAACGATTTCCCGTTGTTTTTAAATCTAATTCGGGTGGTAGCAATAAACTAATAAAGGTTATCGATAAATTCTCCTGTGTAGGGATTGTTATATTTACATCCATCTGTTTTTCTATTTCTCTTTCAATATCACTAGGAAATGTATTTTTACTACAAGCTGTTAGCCCCATACTTAAAAGGAAAATTATGATAAATATTCTTTTATTCATAATTTCTCACCGTCCCATTAATATTTAAATACTAATAGCAATTTTCTATCAATTAGAAAAGATAATGGGCATGATTGCTTGAACCACTAATAAGCTATAACCACTATCAAATAATATTATCTACCTATTATTTTAATTACTTTAATGACTCAGCAAACTTAAGAATTTCTTCTTTAGTTATATTACCTTTTGAAATTATAAAATGATTAGTCTTATTTTTATACCAACTCAAAGCAATTATCTCTTTATCCGGATACTCTAATATTTGCCCTTCCACTCCTTGTATCATTAAATCTTGAGTATCATTGTCTCCAATTATTACTTGTGCAGCTTTTGTTGTATAGTCGATCCAATTACTAGGGTCATTTTGATTTCTATATCTGATAGTAATTGCTTTATGTGCTTCTATATTAAGTTTAACTCCATTTTTGAATTCCGCAGGTGGTTCATTATATATTACATTCTCCATTTTATAGTTCTTAGGAAGATAAGTTGGCAATAATACTTCTATGTTAGACATAAGCTCTTTGCCCTTTTCCAAGGAAACCTGAGCTGGTTGAGAAGTAATTTGACTTTCCGATTTTATTTGATGTTTTACACCATTGTTTTTAGTTTGTTCCGTATATTCAGCGTACCCAATTCCACTAAACATCAAAGCTATTATAAGACTAGCAAAAATAATCCTTTTCATAAAGATATCTCCCTTCCTTGAACAAATAATTATGGTTGATAAGCAAATCTATCATAATGAGCAGAATAAGTAGGACCATCAATACCATCTTCACTAGCATATACTACAAGCTCAGTATAAAGATTTTGAACCTCCGCAGTATAACTTATTGCTGCTTCCTGAGCTAAAGTAACAGGGTCAGAATAGAAATATAAATAAGTTTTTTCTGTTGGGTAAACAGAGTCCACAATTGAATATACTCCAAAATCAGCTGAATTGGCAGGACTTGTAGTGCCATGATCAACCTTTACTTTACTAAAATATGCAGTTTTTGCTTGATCAGCATCTCCCTTAATAGTTTCATGACGCCAATAATAATAGTAAACACCAGTATATGGGTTGGTGCCCTCAGCATCCCCAATATATGTTGTAGTAACACTTCCTAACTCAAAAACCGCTTGAAGTTCTGCTGATGCTACTGAAGCCATAAATAAAACGAAAATAATACTTAAAATAAAAATTAGTTTTTTAGTTTTAAAACGCATTTTAAATTCCATTTTTTATTTCTCCTTTCATTTATTATTGGTTTCTAAAATTATCGCTTCTTAGATATTCCTGCTATTAAATCCCTCTTTTTATTTCATATTTTTAAAATTAGTGCTAATCTTTGATTACCTATTTCTTTATCATTGTTGATTTTCCTTTAAAATGGAATTAGAAAATATAATTCGTTCATTACACTAGGGAGGAGAAAATACTT
Source organism: Tepidibacillus sp. HK-1 (assembly GCF_001748485.2). NCBI lineage: Bacteria > Bacillati > Bacillota > Bacilli > Caryophanales > Bacillaceae > Tepidibacillus > Tepidibacillus sp. HK-1. The sequence goes on from NZ_BDGM02000041.1 coordinate 6,586, forward strand.
CATGCATATTGGTAATCGAATCAAAAAATTGCGTGAATATTTGGGGATTAAAAGGAAAGACTTTGGCACAGGTGTTATATCCTACTCTCACTTAAGCAATATTGAAGTTGGTAAAAATGGTGCTTCAGAAGAGATATTAATCGCAATTGCAAAAAAACTTAATGTGCCAAAAGAATATTTAACAAGATATAAGGATATTGATCATGATTTAGAGACCAAATTATCCTCTTTGAAAGCGAATCTAGATCTTAAAAACTTAGATGAAGCAGAGTCAATTTTAGAAAATATAAAAAAAGATTATCCTTATATTAACTCTATCGATCAAGAAGCTCTCTATTATTTGTTAGAAAGCTACTATTATTTCAGAACAAACAATCATAAGGATTTTGCAATAATTTATGAGAAAAAATTATTACCCCTTCTCGAAATCGTGGAGATAGACCGTATTCCCTCAGAACTTTTTAAAAAAACTTATTATTACCTAAATGCTGTCAACCATTTTACAAATAAACAATATGAGGATAGTTACCAATGTTTTCTTAAACAACTTCCTTTAGTAAAAGATCCGATTATAAAGGCCGGAACTAACTACAATATTGCCTTATCTTTGGCAAAATTAAACAAAACAAATCTAGCCATTCCGTATGCTAATAATGCCTTAGATGTTTATCTTCATGAAAACAAATGGACAAATGCAGCTGAAAATTATACTTTATTAGGTGGTTTATATATAGAGGAACGAGATTTTGCCAGTGCAGAACAAAATTTGCAAAAAGCTTTAGATCTAGCTGAAAATTTTAATAATGAAAAACTTAAAGGGAAAATATATCATAACTTAGGAATCGTATACAAAAACCTTAAGAAATTAAATAAAAGTGATGTTAGTATAGTTTCATGGACACAACTTAGTTAAGTCCCTTACAATAAAAACGGGAGAGGATGTGTCCAATATGAAACGCAAAAAATTCAATGATGACTTTAAGAAAACGATTGTGGATTTGTATCATTCAGGCACTTCTGTCAAAGATCTGTGTAGCGAATATGGC
>NZ_BDGM02000042.1:0-5967 GCF_001748485.2 Tepidibacillus sp. HK-1
CTTTCTGAGCGCATATTCGATTGTGATTGTGGTTTTGTGGCAGATAGAGATTGGAACGCTTCTATCAATATCAAGCGTGAAGGATTGCGACTGTTAGTATAATCATAAATAGAGCATGGAACAGGCTCGATAGCTAAGTAAATTTCGTACCGTTAGGTGCGATTACCTTAGAAACCCCCACTTCTAAGCGAAACGTAGGTGGCGGGTAGTTCACGGCAAAAAAAAGACCCTATTTTTCAAATGAAAAACAGGGCAATAACTCCCAACCAATTCATTGTTTAAATTGGTCTGTTCTTATTTTACAAATTAACAGCGATTTAATCAATGGTTAAATTATGTTTGCTATAGTAACTATAGGAAAGAAATTGGTGATTAAATGAAAACATTAAAGAGAAATAATTAAAATGAAGAAGTTATTAATTTTTTGTGAATTTTTTATTATGAAAAGGTTGCCCTAGGACAAAAGACATGGTATATTATATTTTGTCGTTACAAATGTAGAACTTTGTCGACTTAATCAAGTTACATAAGTATCGCTAGGACTAACGCGGTTTTTCGTTCCTTAAGGACGAAGGGTCGCGTTTTTTTTAAAAAGATAAAAAAGTATAACTTTCTTTTCATTATTTTAATGGGGCCCCACAAAAGTACTCGGATTACGCTTCGAAGGTAGTCTTCACTTTTGTGGGCTAATTTACACATTTGGATTTTATCGTTTAAGAGGATTTTTGTAGAACTAAAGCGAAAAAAGAGGGAAACTTAAAAAATAAAGTTAGAAATATGACGTATATAGGAGGAAAAAATGAACATCGAAAAATACGAGGTTTATACAGATGGTGCATGTGCGAACAATCAAGCAGCTGGTGGCCAACCAGGAGGATGGGGAGCTGTTTTTTTGGATGGTAGACAGTTTTCTGGCGGAGAAATCTCTACAACAAATAACCGGATGGAATTAACTGCTGCCATTGAGGCGTTAAAAAATACCCCAAAAGGGAGTAAAGTCAAAATATACTCCGATTCAGCCTATCTAATCAATGCCTTTCAACAAAATTGGTTAAAATCTTGGATAAAAAAAGGCTGGATCACTTCACAAGGAAAACCTGTAGAAAACCAGGATCTATGGAAACGACTTTTACCATTGGTAGAAGAGAGGGTAGTTGAATGGGAAAAAGTAAAGGGACATTCAGGGAATAAGTGGAATGAAATGGCCGATCAGATTGCGGTTGCAGCTATTCCATCCTCCAAAAGTCCTAAATCTGAAAAAATAGATAAAAAGAAGACAATTACGCTTTCCTATCAAAATTACGAACTCTTGGTTGATACTATCCAAAAATTAGCAGATAAAGATGAAAGGTTTCAATATCTATATCAAGAGATCAAATGAAAAATAACCAAGATTTACAGACTTTAATCCAATATGCTGCTTAGGTTATAATAAAAGCCGATCTTATTCAGATTAATTCTAATATATAGAATTGAGTGGTTGTAATGAATGAGAAACTAAAACAAAAAGTGATAGATTATGCACAGCAAATTGGAATAGATAAGATAGGATTTACTTCTGCAGAACCATTTAGGGAACTAGAAAAAATACTACATCGTCATCGTGAATTAGGGTATGAATCAGGTTTTGAAGAAAAAGACATTGATAAGCGTGTAAATCCAAAATTTACACTAAAAAATGCAAAATCAATCATTGCCATTGCTATTGCATATCCTTCTAAGATCCCACAGCCACCAAAGGGAGTAGAAGGGGAATATAGAGGCTTTGTAGCCCGTTCAGCATGGGGAATTGATTACCATCTAATTCTTCAAGAGAAACTAAACCAATTAGGAATATATCTCAAACAAATGGTGCCTGACGCAGAATATGTGGCTATGACAGATACAGGAGTACTGTCTGATCATGCTGTAGCTGAACGAGCAGGAATTGGTTGGATCGGAAAAAACTCTTTGCTCATAACCCCTGAATTCGGATCATATGTCTATCTTGGGGAAATGATAACAAATATTTCTTTTCCTGAAGATCATCCTATGGAAAATCAATGTGGAGACTGTACAAGATGTTTAGATGCATGTCCTACTCAAGCTATTGTTCAGGCTGGCCAAGTAAATGCAAAAAGATGTTTATCCTATATCACACAGAGAAAAGATATGTTAGAAGAAGAACTAATGGAAAAGTTAGGGAATCGATTATATGGATGCGATACATGCCAAATCGTCTGTCCTAAAAATAAAGGGATAAACTTTGGCCACCAAGAAAAGACCTTACCTAATCCTGAATTGGCGAAACCCTTGTTGAAGCCTTTATTAACAATCTCTAATAAAGAATTTAAAGAAACTTGGAGACAGACCGCAGCTGCTTGGAGGGGAAAGAAACCGATTCAAAGAAATGTGATAATTGCCTTAGCTCATTTTAAAGATAAAACAGCATTACCTCTATTAAAGGATCTTTTAATCAATGATGAAAGGCCAGTGATCCGCCAAACCTCAGCGTGGTCTTTAGGGAAAATAGGGGGAAAAGAAGTAGAAGAAATATTGCTTCAAGCGAAAATTAAAGAAAAAGATGACAAAGTACTGCAAGAAATCATAAGATCATTAAATAAGCTTGCAAATGAAGGTATACTAAGTTCGCTAAAAACATAATAAATCGGTATGATAAGGAGAAACAACCTCTTGGAGGGGATAGGATGAAAGAATCATCTAAGATGGTTTATTATAAAGAGATGGATTCACCGATTGGACCTCTAACCATTGCTGCAACAACAAATGGTGTTTGCTGGATTGAATTTGGTATGATTGAGGATAGTTTGTTTTTGCTAAAAAGATGGGTTAAACAATGGATAGGTACAGATCAAATCGTAGAAGCAAAAAATGAGTTAAATACCGTTATCCAACAATTAATAGAATACTTTAGCGGGCAAAGAACGGAATTTAATATTGCTATTGAATTATATGGTACACCCTTCCAGAAAAAAGTTTGGGAAACTTTATTAACGATTCCTTATGGAGAAGTAAGAACATATAAAGATATTGCAATTCAAATGAATGCCCCAAAAGCGGTTAGAGCAATTGGTGGTGCAAACCACAATAACCCGATTCCTATTATTGTACCTTGTCACCGTGTAATCGGGTCAAACGGTAATTTAGTAGGCTATGGTGGGGGAATAGAGATTAAGCAATATCTGCTTCAGTTAGAAGGTTATCTACCCAAAGATAAATAACTGAAATAAAAGAAAGGAGAGTATCCTTTCTTTTTTGTTCTATTTACATCTTGAACACCATAGAGATGGGCATAGGAGGTGGTAAAAGTGGGGGTTTATAACCGTAAAAAGGCCGCTGAATATGCTGACCGATGGTGGAATAGTTATAATCCTAGATTTCGAACTTTTGAAGTAGACTGTACCAACTATGTTTCCCAGTGTCTTTGGGCAGGAGGAGCGCCTATGACAGGTTTAGGACAAAAGGGAAAAGGATGGTGGTATCAAGGAAATGGGAATAAGTCTGACCGTTGGAGCTATAGCTGGGCTGTTGCTCACAGCTTGCGATGGTACCTACAGACTAGTAGAACAGGGTTAAGAGCGATTGAAGTTAAATCCCCAGAGCAACTAACGATTGGTGATGTCATTTGTTATGATTTTGATGGAGATGGTAAGTGGCAACATAATACCATTGTTACAGCCATAGATCCTATTGGAATGCCATTAGTAAATGCCCATACTGTAAATTCAATCAAACGAAATTGGGCATACAAAGATTCTTATGCTTGGACAGAAAAGACTCAATATAAATATTTTCATATTGTAGATCAATTTTAATTTTTAGTTCAGAGAAAGGCTTGTCTTAGAATAGATGAGCCTATTCTTTTTAAAAGAATATCTTCACTTTTGTGAGCATGATCTTGTTGTAGTATAATGTAAGGTATTGATGGGATAGACTGATTTAGAGGTGAGAAGAATTGGCACTAAATATCGTATTACATGAACCCGAAATTCCAGCCAATACAGGAAATATTGTACGTACTTGTGCTGCTACTGGTACTAGATTACATCTAATTAAACCCCTAGGTTTTTCAACGGATGATAAAATGCTAAAGAGGGCTGGTTTAGATTATTGGCATTTTGTTGATATTAAATACTACGATTCGATTCAAGAGTTATATGATACATACCCTCAAGGACGTTTTTTTTATGCTACAACAAAAACAGAGCGTTTTTATACCGATGTCCAATACCAGGATGAAGACTTTTTGGTTTTTGGAAAGGAAACCGCAGGAATACCTATGGATATTTTGAAAAAAAACTGGGATATGACGATCACCATTCCAATGGGAGAACTGATTCGTTCACTAAATTTGTCTAATTCAGCGGCCATCATTGTTTATGAAGCGCTTAGACAACTCAATTTTCCTTATTTAAAATAATCTAATAACCAATCAATAAAGAAAATAGTGGAGGTTCATATGGCAAAAGCATTATTATTTGATTTAGATGGCACTTTATTACCGATGAATACCGATCAATTTATAGAACAATATATGAGAGCATTAGCACCAAACGTTGCTTCTTTTCTAGATCCAAAAGCCTTTATAAAAATAATCTGGGAATCAACGAATGATATGATAAAAAATACAGACCATAATCTTACTAATGAGCAAGTATTTATTGATTCTTTTGTAAAAAGGACAGGGATCCAGCAATCAGATATTTGGCCAACATTCGTTCGCTTTTATGAAGAAGAATTTCCTTTGTTAAAAATACATACCAACCCCTCTCCCCTATCAAAAGAAATTGTTGAAATCGCTAAAGAACAAGGAAGAAAAGTAGTGATTGCCACCAATCCTGTTTTCCCAAAAGCAGCTATTTATGAACGTTTAAAATGGCTGGATTTATTAGATTTTCCTTTTGATTTAGTTACGGTGTATGAAGAATCTCATTTCTGTAAACCCCAGCCAAAATACTATTTAGAGATTTTAGAGAAAATTGGAGTGGAACCACAAGAAGCGATGATGATTGGTAATGATATGCAAGAAGATATGATTGCTAGCAAACTAGGGATGCCAACATTTTTAGTAACAGATTATTTAATTGATCGTGGGACCTTAACCTATGAAGTCCATCAAAAAGGATCACTTGAAGAGTTAAAAGAAGATATAAAAGCTAAAAAAGGAGTTTTTGCACTTTAAAGTAAAGCATAGATACATGGACAACGGAGCGCGTTAGAATATACAAACTTATTCTATGTTATAATACTGTAAAATATCTATCTTTTTATGATAGTGGTTTGAATAAAAGCGAAAAGGGGAAGTCGAGATGAAAATAACCGTGATTTCTGATACCCATCTGCCTAGAAAATCTACTTCATTGCCAGATTTTCTTTATGAAGCAATCGAAAAGAGTGACATGGTTATTCATGCCGGGGATTTTACCTCTATAGATATCCTTTATGATTTACAAGCGTTATCTTCTCGTCTTGAAGCAGTTGCAGGAAATAATGATGGTCCGGAAATCTTATTTCGATTAGGAAAAAAGAAAATCATTGATATAGGTAAATATAAAATTGGACTCATTCATGGCGATGGTGTATATGGAACCACCTTACAACGGGCAAAACAAGCATTTGCTAATGAAAAGGTTGATATTGTTATCTTTGGACATAGTCACCAAGCGTTTAAAGAATGGGAAAATGGTGTACTGTATTTTAATCCTGGTTCACCTACAGATAAAAGAAGAAGTCCAAAGTATTCATATGGTGAAATCATTTTAGATGATAAGATTCAAGCCAAGATTCACTACTTTTAAAGAATCCAGATGTATAAATATAAATACATCTGGATTTTTTTTTAGTGCGCCACGCATGGCGATTAACTAGACGGTGAAAGTCCGTTATGGGGGTATGTAGCAACCAACCATTAGCCTAAGGCAAGGGTGTCCATCGTGAGGTGGAATCTGAAGGAAGCCGGCGGCAAAG
>NZ_BDGM02000043.1:0-3844 GCF_001748485.2 Tepidibacillus sp. HK-1
GAGTGAGGAGCAAGCGTGGATGTGGGCGAATACAAGAAAAGGCTATTGGCGTACTGCTCATAGCCCTATCTTGACAAAAGCCCTATCTAACGAGCGATTTAAGCGAGCTGGATATCTAAGTTTTAGCGAGTGTTATTCTGCGAAGTGACGTGTAAACTTTGGAAGCGCCGTATACCGAACGGTACGTACGGTGCTGTGGGAGGTCGGCTGGTCAAATAATGGCCAGCCTCCTACCCGATCGGTGAAATATAGGAAGGATTTCCCCTTGACCTTTTAAAGAAATTAAGGGAAACTTATAATAACTTGTACAACCTTAAGCGCACATAGATGTGGGAGAAAAAATTGGGGTGAGAAATATTGAGATGTCCTTACTGCAATTATAATGGAACAAGAGTATTAGACTCTCGACCGATCAATGATGGAAAATCCATACGAAGAAGAAGAGAATGCGATTCATGTAATAGAAGGTTTAATACTTATGAAGAAGTAGAAGAAACACCCATTTTAGTCATTAAAAAAGATGGAAGTCGTGAAGAATTTAGTAGAGAAAAAGTGCTAAGAGGGCTTATTCGAGCATGTGAAAAAAGACCTGTGCCATTAGAAACGTTAGAAAATATGGTGGCAGATATTGAAAGAGAATTAAGAAATGATTTGAAATCAGAAGTTGACAGCAGAGTCATTGGTGAAATGGTGATGGAAAAACTATATCAGATTGATGAAATTTCCTATGTTCGTTTTGCCTCAGTCTATCGCCAGTTTAAAGATATTAATGTATTTATTCAAGAGATTTCTGAGTTACTGCGAAAAGGATGAAGAGAATCCCCTCCAATTCGGAGGGGATTTAAATAATGTGATATTATGAGCAAGTTGAACCAAAAGTAGATCTAACAGTAAAGCCACTTCCCCAGCGGGAATCACGAAAATCTACTTCAACATCGCCTATATTTTCAAGCTCTTTAGCATTGACGACCACTTTAAAGTTCTCATATTCGAAAACTTTATCTTCTTCATTTGGCTCATCCAGAGCCAATCCCAAGGATGGACCGCCTCAGCCAAAACCAGCAATATATACACGGATTGCTGCGCTACTTTGTTTCTCTTTCAGTAACTCTTCAAGCTTATCCTTTGCACTTGGTGTTACGGAAACCATATCATTACCTCCCCTTCTCAATGTTTAAGCATCTAGTTGTGAGTTAAATACCCATAAAGGTATTATATATGGATTGTTTTGGAGAAACAAGTGTTGTTTTTGTTAAGTTAGAGTGATGGTATAATAAAGATAAGCTTTTTATAAAAGGGGTTGATTTAGAATGTCTTACATCTTCAATGAAATTACACCACAGGATTCTTATATTATAAGATTACCTAATTCAATCGAAACTACCCAATTTTCTTACATGATTGAGTTATATCAACCCATTATTGGCACAGAGGCTCTAAGTTTATATTTAACCTTCATTTATCACCTTCCTTTAGGACAGGCAGGTGTTTCAATACCAAATCTGCATAGAGGTTTAATGACACAACTTCAGCTTTCCTTTCCAACGATTATTAAAGCGAGAAAAGTTTTGGAGGCTGTTGGTCTTTTAGAGACTATAAAGTATAAACACGTTGAAAAAAATGAACATATCTTTGAATATACCCTATTTCCACCACTACATCCTATCCAATTTTTTCAGAGTGACGTTTTAAGCCTATTGTTGTTAAATCGATTAGGGAAGTCAGCTTTTCAAACCTTAAAATCTAAGTTGACACCAAACTTAAATTGGAACCATGGGTACTACATATTTGCTGAGAAAATAACCAAGTCATTTGATGAAGTATTTGATACTGTTTTAGCCTCTGAATTCAAGATAAAACCAGGTTCTGAAATAGAGCAATTGATTCAACCGCTCGAATATCAGGAAGAGAAAAAACAATCACCTAAACTAGATATTAAGAAAAAATATCTTGATATTGATTTTATAAAAGGAATGGGTAGTTCCATCTATCCCTTAGAAAAAATCATCGATTCAGATTTAGAAAAACTTTTACATGAATTAGCTTTCCTTTATCAATTATCTGAAACTGACATGATCAATCTATTAAAGGATCATACCATTTATGATTCAACTGGAAAAATTGATAAGCAGTCACTCAGAAAAAGGGTAAAAGAGCGAGTTCAATTTGCTGAAAAGGAAGTTGTCATTGTTCAAAAAGAACAGCTGGTTGATGAAAAAAAACAGAAATCAGCTCATAATCTTAATAAAGCAGAGCAACATCAATGGGAATTAGAACATTTAACTCCTATAGAACTAATGAAACAATATCAAGGTGGTGGAAAGATAGCAGAAGCAGATTTAAACTTAATTGAAGGACTGTTAATTGATTATCAATTGCCATCAGGAGTAGTAAATGTATTAATAGAATATATTATGTTGACTAATGATTATAAACTTCCTAAGAATTTAACGGAAAAGATCGCGGGGCATTGGAAACGTCTAAAAATCAAAACCGTAAATGAAGCGCAAAATGTGGCCAAGAAGGAGCATCAATTGTATAAAGAATGGAAAGAGGTAAAAAAAGGCTCAAAGAATGCAGCCAAGAAAGCTTTTACTTCCACAAAGTCGGGAAAGAAAGAGAAGATACCAGATTATATTTTACAGCAAGAAGAAAAGTATCATCAGAAAGAGAATACAACTGACTCTATAGATAAAGAAAGTCAGGATGAAATCAATCAATTGTTAAGGAAATTAGGAGAAATTTAATGAGGGGAGAGATGATAAAATGGATCCTTTAAGTCAAATCATAGGTGAATTAATACCCAACTTAAACGTTAATAAGCAAAAATGGGTTCGTTATTTTGAACAACATCCAGAATTACAGTCACTTTTTCAAACAAATGAACTCTCTAAAGAGATGATTCTTCCTTCATTAAATCAACTTTATCAATATATCGAGGATAAAAAGAATTGTTCCCTCTGCATTGGAATTGATAATTGTCCAAATTTATTAAAAGGGCATTATACGACTTTAAAATTTGAATATGGCCAAATTCAAAGTATATTAACAAAATGCCAAAAGTTACTTAACCAAGAAGAAGAGGAATATAAAAATCAATTATTTAAGAGCCAATATATTCCAAAGGAAGTTTTGAAGGCTTCTTTTAAAGAGATTGATCAAACGTTAGGACGTAAAGAAGCCCTTATGGGATTATTAAAATTTATCGACCTTTATCAATCTGGTCAAAAACAAAAAGGAATCTATTTATATGGTCCGCTCGGAGTTGGAAAAAGTCACATGTTGGCAGCGACTGCGAAGAAATTAGCAGAAAATAAAATTTCCACTTTAATGATCTATGTACCTGATTTTTTTAGAGAAATGAAAAGTTCTATCCAAGACCAAACCTTAAATGAAAAAATGAAACTTTTACAAGAGGTTGAGGTTCTAATCTTAGACGATATTGGAGCAGAAACGATTTCCCAGTGGGAAAGAGACGAAATACTAGGAGCCATCTTACAAGCAAGGATAGTAAAAGGGTTGCCTATCTTATATTCCTCTAATTTAAATTATGATGATTTAGAAGAGCATCTGGCCTATTCGAATAAAGGTGGAGTGGAAAGCTTAAAGGCCAAAAGAATTATGGAAAGAATTCGGCATTATACAGTGCCTTACTTTGTCGATGGACCTAACAGAAGAATGGTGGAGTGACCCCTTTGATGCGAATTTTTTAGGTTTGTATGAGTAAAATTATTGTGGGAGGAAAAACAACCTTATAAGGCAGATAATGGAATCTGCTTGAATAAGAAGAATATTAAGCAGAAAGATGTAAGCAAAAAAATATGGAAAAGAGGGTCTCTCCTTG
>NZ_BDGM02000044.1:0-3287 GCF_001748485.2 Tepidibacillus sp. HK-1
GTTTGCCAACGCAAGGCTATCGACTTCTTTGAGCCATGCAAACTCCTTTTTGTACTTGGCAGGAGTCGGGAATTTTTGCTTTTTCAAGGCTTCTTTGTCGTCCTTGAACTTCTCATATGTTTCCTTTCGTTCAGCCAACATTTTATTGTAGACGAAACGAACGCAACCGAAGGTTTTCGCAAGAAATTGCTCTTGTTCTTGTGTTGGGTACAGACGGAACTTATATGCTTTGTTTGCCATATCGAATCACCTCGCTTCAATGGGCGCACCACCCGTTGTGAGTAAGCAAAAGCTTCTCAACATCGTGATTCCATTCTACTTATATCATAGCAAAAAAAGACAACTTTAGGCTACGCCTAACCGAAATTCATCTCCCACTTTCACTGGTGCTGGCACACCTTCACGTTTAGAAGTGGGAGACTTCTTTCGGTGGGAAGTTAAAAAATAGATAGGGGAAAACCCCTATCTATTTTTATACACGCTCTTTTAATGCTTTGCCTGGTTTAAAAGCTGGCACGTTTCTTTCTTTTATTTGAATCGTTTTGCCAGTTTGAGGATTCCTTCCTTTACGAGCACTACGCTTACGGGTTTCGAATGTTCCAAAACCAATAAGTTGAACTTTTTCACCTTTTGATAATGATTCACTAATTGCCTCAACAAGTTCCTTATAGACTGCATCTACATCTTTCACTTTGATTCCTGTGTTCTTAGCAATTTTTTGAACTAACTCTGTTTTGTTCATTTGATTTACCTCCGCTTTTTTAAATTATAAAATACATTTTTTTAAACTGTCTGTAATAAGATCATTTAAGTACTTTCTTGCCTCATCCTCGCGTTTAAAAACCACCTCCTTAAATGGAAGTTGGTTTAAGGAAATTAAGGTTTGCATTCGTATATAGTTGCGAAAATCTACAAGGTAAGCTAACCCAACCAATCCATGACTTTTTATTTGATGAATCAATTGAAAAATGATCTTTTTATCATCAGGTAAAATATATCGAATCAAGCGAATGTCAACTAAAAAAACAAAAGGGTTCCCCTGAAGTAAAAGTAAATTCTTCTCAATAAGTTCTAGGAGTAGCATTACACTGTCTTCTCTTCGATAACTCCATTCAATTCTATTCTCTGAAGGAAAAGCGATAATGGGATGTTCCAACCTTAACAACCCCCCTACTTTACTTAAAAACATTTTAAACAAAAAAATCCCCCGAAATAGAGGATCATTCTTCTAATTTCGGCAACTGGCTGGCATAGTGTAAAACACCTTAGCCCCTTTAGCTTTGCGGCCCTATTTTTCAATAGGTGTGCCATTATCATTTTTCCTTTCAATTCGACATTTATTACCAAATTCCTTCTAATCTCGCTAAAATTTTTAATCGGTCTCCCTTTTTCGAGTATATTGTTTACAAATCGGTGGAGGCGTTGAAATATATACTATACCCGTTAAAACAAAAAAGCCAATACTCTGAATTAGTCAAAGCATTGGCTTAAAGTTTTTTAATTATGTATGGTTCACTCTAAGAGTACAACAATCCTTTTTGATATGGTGCCGGTGAAGGGACTCGAACCCCCACTCCTTTAGGGAACGCGATTTTGAGTCGCGCGCGTCTGCCAATTCCGCCACACCGGCATATTGTATCAATGGCGTGCCCTGAGAGATTCGAACTCCCGACCTTCTGATTCGTAGTCAGACACTCTATCCAGCTGAGCTAAGGGCACAAATATATATTCAATATTTATCCAACAAGGATGATTATTTGAAGTCGTATTAGAAAATTAATGTGGTGCCGAGGACCGGACTTGAACCGGTACGATAGTCACCTACCGCAGGATTTTAAGTCCTGTGCGTCTGCCAATTCCGCCACCCCGGCATATTTAATTTATTATTTATGGAGGCGGCAACCGGATTCGAACCGGTGGTAAAGGTTTTGCAGACCTCTGCCTTACCACTTGGCTATGCCGCCAAAATGGAGCACCCTACAGACACAACAATTTACTTCAATCAATGAAGTTAACTCGATGTCTTACTCAGAATTAATATGGAGCGGACGACGAGATTCGAACTCGCGACCCTCGCCTTGGCAAGGCGATGCTCTACCACTGAGCCACGTCCGCCAATCCAATAATAAAAAATGGCTGGGCTGGCAGGATTCGAACCTGCGAATGACGGAGTCAAAGTCCGTTGCCTTACCGCTTGGCTACAGCCCATTAAATGGGGCGACCAGTGGGAATCGAACCCACGGATGCCGGAGCCACAATCCGGTGCGTTAACCACTTCGCCATGGCCGCCACAAATACAATGGCAGGGGTGGCAGGAATCGAACCCACACTAACGGTTTTGGAGACCGCTGTTCTACCGTTAAACTACACCCCTTTAGGATGGTGGAGGGGGTAGGATTCGAACCTACGAAGCTTCCGCAACGGATTTACAGTCCGCCCCATTTGGCCACTTTGGTACCCCTCCAAATATAAAAAATTATATTCACTTCAACGTAGTCACACTCAATATAGATGGTGCCGGCGAGAGGACTTGAACCCCCAACCTACTGATTACAAGTCAGTTGCTCTACCAATTGAGCTACACCGGCAAAACAAGTGGTGGTTCGGGACGGAATCGAACCGCCGACACGAGGATTTTCAGTCCTCTGCTCTACCGACTGAGCTACCGAACCTAATTCATGACAAAAATTATAGTATCATGAAACAAGTTGCAATGTCAATGTCGAAAAATATGGCGGAGCTGACGGGATTCGAACCCGCGGTCTCCTGCGTGACAGGCAGGCATGTTAGGCCTCTACACCACAGCTCCAAAATACTTAAAGAAATGGTGGACGATGACGGGATCGAACCGCCGACCCCCTGCTTGTAAGGCAGGTGCTCTCCCAGCTGAGCTAATCGTCCATACTAGAAATTTAGAGATTAATTCGTTGGAGATTAGATTAAAAAATAATTATAATACGAAACAGCACTATATCTAACTTCTCACATCTAAAGTGGCGGAGAGGGTGGGATTCGAACCCACGAGACGCTTTTAACGCCTACACGATTTCCAATCGTGCTCCTTCGGCCATCTCGGACACCTCTCCACTGGCTCCTCGTGCAGGACTCGAACCTGCGACAACTCGGTTAACAGCCGAGTGCTCTACCAACTGAGCTAACGAGGAACATTATGCCTGGCAACGTCCTACTCTCCCAGGACCCTTCGGTCCAAGTACCATCGGCGCTGGAGGGCTTAACGGTCGTGTTCGGGATGGGAACGAGTGTATCCCCTCCGCCGTCATCACCAG
>NZ_BDGM02000045.1:0-2721 GCF_001748485.2 Tepidibacillus sp. HK-1
AGCTGTTGATCGGATTAATGCCAAGTTGAACCAACAAAAAGCTGCTTAAAAACTTAAAAATTTTAAAAACGATTTAAATTCTGCAGGTCTGTCTTTCTTTAAAAGAAGGAATTATGAAATTGATTCATTTAAAATACAATAACTACTTTTACGAACCTTTTGGATATATTCTAAAAAGGTTCATTATTTATATAACCTTCATTCTTAAATTCTTAACAGTATAAGGAGATAGCTATGAAAAAGTTTATACTAAATCAGATTAAATTCATTACCAAAAACTCTATTTCAGTCGATTATCCAATATTTGCTTACTTTATAAGTAATACGGAAAATTATGAAGAAGTAATTGATTTAAAGGAAAAGTTTCAATCTTTCGGGTTAGAAATGACCGAAGAAATATATAAATTACTCTTAATTTTATCAGAGAATTATAAAGATGGAAAAAAATAATCAATGAAATGAAAAGAGCAGGATATACTCCAAATAAGGAATTGTATTCATCAATATTCTATAAAGACATAAATGAAGAGGACCTTGATAAAGTCTTAAAAGATTATGAAAGAATTTATAAAAGAAAAGCTACATGGGATAATATTTTTAATTTCACTATGAGAGAATATGAAAATCTCGGCAGAAAAGAATTAAAGATTCAATTACGTAAAAAATATCCATCATTCGATATATTGATAAAGCTAAATCAATACAACAATGATATAGAATTAAATAAGGTCGTTAATAAATTACATATAGACAAAAATGCAGATGAATATAAAGAAAATGATTATTACTACGAAGGAAAGAGAGCATTCAGATTACACAATTATATCGATAGAAATCCAAAACTCATAAAAGATGCAAAAGATATATTTATAAAAAAACACAACGGGCAATTATTTTGTGAAGTATGTAATTTTAATTTTTATAAAGTATATGGCAAGAGAGGATATGGTTTTATAGAAGCACATCATACTACCCCCATATCTAAAATTAAAGAAAATGGAACAAAAATTGAAGATATGGCAATGGTTTGTTCTAACTGTCATAGAATGCTACATAGAGAACCATTTCTTACAGTTGATGAATTGAGAAAATTAATAAACAGTTGAAGATTCAGCTCATTAAAATTTAAGGTTTGAGAAAGATATCTTTCTCAAGCCTCTTATTACTACTGTAACAAATAAAAAAACATCCATTATGGATGTTCTATCAATCTACTAATTTAATAATATAAATATTTTGACAAATCTATTAAACTATGATATTCTAAAAGATGGGAAATATATTTAAACGCAAATATACCTTTTCCCATTGAAAAAGGTACATATTATTTAACACCACAAAAATAATATATAAGAAAATACGATAAATTGCAAGAGCATAATTAAATGTTTCACATTATGTTCGTAGTTGTTCGCATTTCGCCTTTCTTCATGGATTTTCAAGGAGGATAGTATTATAGGAAAAGTTGTGTTTCTTTATATAACCCGCTACTAATAAAAGAAGGGTGATTTATATGAATGAAAAAAATAATGGTAAACATATTGGACATCAAGACCCAAAGCAAGAAAAGGGTAATGACCAAAAAGGACACAACGGTGGTCAAAGAATCTCGACAAATCCTGGCAATTCTCATGCATTATTGAAGTAATCTATGGATAAAGTAATAATCGAACAGTTGCAAAATTACTTTCCTATTAAATGGTTTAAAAGTTATAGTGGTTCGGGATGGTTTCTTTTAGAAATCACCCCTTACCCTCCTATTGAAGAATTGGAATCAATCATATCAGATATTATTAATGACAAAATTATTGATGTTTTATATGGACAAGTTAGGCACTCTTTAACCTGTAATGAAAAACACCACATCCCTGCAAATATTAAAAAGGTTTTGCCTAATCTAAAAGAACAAACTTTTTTAGTTGCAGTACACCCTGGGAATTTTAATGTTTATCAGGGACAGCCAATTGCTGTTGCTATTGAACCTCAAATTAATTATAATATCTATCCTGACCATCCCCATTTAAATGTTGGTAATTTTTCTAAATTAGATGGTCAGGAAATATTTATACCAGATTCCTTTTGCTATACGGATAATCCTTCAAAATTAGGGTTTGACCCACTACAACGATTGCTAAAGGCTTTATCTTTGATTTCAATATGGTTATTAAGGCATCAAATATGGCTTTTAACAAGGGAACAACTTCCGAAAAGTGAGTGGATTGGTCCTGAAGCCAAACCGTTTAAACCAGAAGAATATCCTAAATTTTTAAATCCTCTTGGTTATTGTAGATGTGGGAAAAAAATAAAATATAAGGATTGTCACATGATACCCGACCTTAAATCAGATAAGAAGGAAATGACAAGTACCGATAAACAAAACAAAGAAATTTACTATAATAGGTTTATCTTAAAATCAATTCATAATTGGATGATGTATAAAGGAAATCCACAAGAAAATTTCTTTAAAGAATTCAAAAAAATAATTTAAAACTTATATAACCCATTCGACTTATCGAATGGGTTATCTTTTAATAATAATATTTATATCAAGGCTAAAACCTGTAATTCCTTTATAATTACTTCCTTTATAATATTGGACTTGAGTCAATATCTTGGACACAAAAAAGTTAAGTTTTTTGTAAGTCACTTGTCGGCGGTTTTGAGTATCTCCGTTTTGCCTCTAATCCGACAAGGTCTTGCTCTGCCATGTATCTCAGCTGA
>NZ_BDGM02000046.1:0-1821 GCF_001748485.2 Tepidibacillus sp. HK-1
TAAGACCCCTTAAAGATGATAAGGTTGATAGGTCCGGTGTGGAAGTACCGTAAGGTATGGAGCTGACGGATACTAATCGGTCGAGGGCTTAACCTAATTGCTTTTCTTGCTGCTAGTTTTGAAGGTACAACCTTCAATATATCAGTGTCTGGTGATGACGGCGGAGGGGATACACTCGTTCCCATCCCGAACACGACCGTTAAGCCCTCCAGCGCCGATGGTACTTGGACCGAAGGGTCCTGGGAGAGTAGGACGTTGCCAGGCATAATGTTCCTCGTTAGCTCAGTTGGTAGAGCACTCGGCTGTTAACCGAGTTGTCGCAGGTTCGAGTCCTGCACGAGGAGCCATTTTTTTGAAATGGCGGTGTAGCTCAGCTGGCTAGAGCGTACGGTTCATACCCGTGAGGTCGGGGGTTCGATTCCCTCCGCCGCTACCATGTGGATGACAAGTCCCAGTAGCTCAGCAGGATAGAGCAACGGCCTTCTAAGCCGTGTGTCAGGAGTTCGAATCTCTTCTGGGACGCCACTTTTTTATAAACTTGGAGGGATACCGAAGCGGTCATAACGGGGCGGTCTTGAAAACCGTTAGGGTGCAAGCCCACGGGGGTTCGAATCCCTCTCCCTCCGCCATAAGATGAAAAAAGTTTGGCCCGTTGGTCAAGTGGTTAAGACACCGCCCTTTCACGGCGGTAACAGGGGTTCGAATCCCCTACGGGTCACCACAAAAAGAAGACAGAGGTAAGAGATCAGAGGTCAGAGAGAAAGAAAGGACTTCGAAGAAAAACATTCAATCTGACATCCGACTTCCGGCATCTGAAATCTGTATTTGGACGATTAGCTCAGCTGGGAGAGCACCTGCCTTACAAGCAGGGGGTCGGCGGTTCGATCCCGTCATCGTCCACCATTTAAAGTCAGAGTACCATTTTGAATTATCATCTGTATTCGGTGAAAATCGTTGTACTCAAAGAGTGCACCATAGAATTTTGCCGGTGTAGCTCAATTGGTAGAGCAACTGACTTGTAATCAGTAGGTTGGGGGTTCAAGTCCTCTCGCCGGCACCATTAAAAATCAGGCTACAATGTCGAATTATCATCTATGTTGCATGAAGATTGTTGTACTCGAAGAGTGCACCATAAAAATTGACTATATGGAGCTGTGGTGTAGAGGCCTAACATGCCTGCCTGTCACGCAGGAGACCGCGGGTTCGAATCCCGTCAGCTCCGCCATATAAAATTTCTTATGAGCCATTAGCTCAGCAGGTAGAGCACCTGACTTTTAATCAGGGTGTCACAGGTTCGAATCCTGTATGGCTCACCATTTAAATATGCGGGTGTGGCGGAATTGGCAGACGCACTAGACTTAGGATCTAGCGCCTATGGCGTGGGGGTTCAACTCCCTTCACCCGCACCATTATAATTTCGAGCACTACGTCGAATTACATTCTACTTAAGAAAAAACGTTGTACTCGAAGAGTGCTCCATTAACGTGCCGGGGTGGCGGAATTGGCAGACGCACAGGACTTAAAATCCTGCGGTAGGTGACTACCGTACCGGTTCAAGTCCGGTTCTCGGCACCATCTATAATTTTAAGTACAACATCGATTTAACATCATTCTTAGAAAATAATTTTTGTACTGTAAGTGCATTATTTAAAATGAGTGTAGCAATGCGAATTTTGTTAACAATCAAAAATACTTGTGCCCTTAGCTCAGCTGGATAGAGTGTCTGACTACGAATCAGAAGGTCGGGAGTTCGAATCTCTCAGGGCACGCCATTTACGGGGTGTGGCTCAGCTTGGTAGAGCACCTGGTTTGGGACCAGGG
>NZ_BDGM02000047.1:0-1793 GCF_001748485.2 Tepidibacillus sp. HK-1
TAGTGCGCCACGCATGGCGATTAACTAGACGGTGAAAGTCCGTTATGGGGGTATGTAGCAACCAACCATTAGCCTAAGGCAAGGGTGTCCATCGTGAGGTGGAATCTGAAGGAAGCCGGCGGCAAAGTTCTGACCCGAGGAACACGAACAGTATAAGGCGCAAAACGTGGGGTAAGACTGCTAAACAAGTCAAAGCCCTAAAGCTACACGGACACGTCAGCGTAGATGCTGCGGGTACATGGAACGAAAGTGAATCGTCTTACCGTGGGAGGCCTCACGGACGGGTGGAAACAGAGTAAGAAACCCGGTTGAAACAAGATTTATCGTGAGGAGTCAGCAGAAGCCATAGTACAGAGGTGTTCTAGACACCGAAGGAAGGGCCGAACCAAAGGAGGTGTGGGTCAATGAAAGTTACTGAAAGTGGTAATTCAAAACACAGACAACTTCAATTGGAAGACTATCTGCAAAGGGTATCTGCGGAACAGAGAGAGTATGCAGAAGTGTGCGCGCCACCAAAGATGACCGAAACCGACAACACCAACACAAACAAGCAGACAGAGAGACTGATGGAGAAAATCCTCAGCGCCGAAAACCTCAATCGAGCCTATAAACAAGTGAAAAGGAATAAAGGTGCAGGTGGAATTGACGGCATGCAGGTGGATGAACTTCTACCCTTCCTGAAAGAACACAAGGACGAACTCCTGAAATCCCTCTGGGACGGAAAATACCGTCCAAAACCCGTGCGGCGGGTTGAAATACCCAAAGAGAACGGAAAGACCAGAAAACTAGGAATACCGACCGTTGTGGACAGGTTAATCCAACAAGCGATAACTCAAGTGCTGTCACCCATTTTCGAGAAGCAGTTTTCAGACAACAGCTACGGCTTCCGACCGAAGCGAAGCGCACATGATGCCCTGCGGAGATGCCAAGCTCATATAACAGACGGTTATAAATACGTAGTCGATATGGACTTGGAAAAGTATTTCGATACGGTAAACCAAAGCAAGCTGATTCAGATTTTGTCGGAGACGATAAAAGATGGGCGGGTCATATCGCTAATCCATAAATTTCTGAAAGCAGGAGTTATGATTGGCGGAATGTTTGAAGAAAGTCCAGAGGGGGTACCACAGGGTGGCCCTCTAAGCCCCTTACTTGGCAACATTATGCTCAACGAATGCGACCACGAGCTGGAAAAGCGGGGACACCGCTTTGTACGCTATGCAGATGACATGATGATTTTCTGCAAAAGCAAGAAAGCGGCAAAGCGAACGCTCGACCACATCCTCCCATATATTGAGGGAAGGTTATTCCTGAGAGTTAACAGGGAGAAAACGAAGGTATCGCATGTAAATTACGTCAAGTATCTGGGATATAGTTTCTACATCTACAGAGGAGAAGGGCGGTTAAGAATCCATCCCAAAAGCATTCAGAAACTTAAGGACAAAATCCGGGAAGTTACTGGGCGCAGCAACGGAATGGGAATCGAAGAACGAAGAACCAAACTCAATCAAGTAGTGCGAGGCTGGACAAATTACTTCAAACTGGCGGATGCAAAGAATCTGCTCAGTAGTTTAGATGAGTGGCTGAGAAGTCGCATACGAATGGTGACCTGGAAACGATGGAAACGAATCCGGACACGCTTTGAAAACCTCAAGAAGGCAGGCGTGAGTGAGGAGCAAGCGTGGATGTGGGCGAATACAAGAAAAGGCTATTGGCGTACTGCTCATAGCCCTATCTTGACAAAAGCCCTATCTAACGAGCGATTTAAGCGAGCTGGATATCTAAGTTTTAGC
>NZ_BDGM02000048.1:0-1789 GCF_001748485.2 Tepidibacillus sp. HK-1
TATGTCCAAGAGTTGTAGTGAAAATTACCCTTTTTTGACCTCTCCCAAAATTTTTTTTATTTCTCCAAGTGACATGTATTTCTTTCCGAATTCGATGTCTAATTCCTTACCGATGTCGGTCAGTATTTCGTCGTAATAATCAAACAGGTAATAATTATCTTGAATATGACTGCACGAGGCCTTTCTCAAACTTTCCAGCATCGCTGTAATCGAATATTTTCCTTTCAGGCGGTGTTCCAGTACCCTTGCAATCACAAGTGCAACAAAACAAGTTAGGAAATGGGCTTCAATATGCTCTTGAGTAGACAGGTAGACAGGCCTGCTTTCTAAATCGCTTTTGGTAACCTTGAAGGATTCTTCAATTTTCCAAAGTCCTCGATAGATGTCTACAATGCGTTCATCAGTTTCTTGATATTCACTGGTGATGATTGCATAGTAGCCGTCCAATTCCTCTTCCTGCCTCAACTTTTCTTCGTCAAAATGCAATGACTGCTTAGCATCTACTAGAATCTCTCCTGTTTTTGCATCAAAGGTCAAATTCTTCACATACTTGGCAGCGCCACCTGAAGTAGCTCGGTTATATTGCGAAGGATTTTGAATGAGGCTTTTGGCCTTTTCCACTGCTGAAGCGCGCTCTGCCCTTGCTTTCGCTGCATATTTTTCACTATAAAAAATGACTTGCTTCTCATCCACCGTTTTCTTTATCTTCTTCCCTCTAACTGACGTCACGCTAATCTCCCGGGGAACAAGTCTGGACTTAATTTTGAAATCCTCACTTATGCTCCTGTAGCCACTTGGATCAAGGACATAATTCTTGAAATCCTGATCCGCGCCGCGGATCGAATAGCTGAACACGTAGCCATTCTTTGCGGAGAGTGTATACCAGATATTATCCCCTGTCGTCATGCCTTTGTCTGCCACCACAACCGTTCGGCCAAGAGAGAATTGACGTTGTATCCTCCTAAGCATCGGAATCAAAGTTTGTTTATCAAGCATATTCCCTGGATAAAGACCGTATGTAATTGGAATGCCGTCAGTGTCCATGAAAAGTCCCATCTGCACGATGGGGTCTGGGCGGTGCTCTTTAGAGACACCTTTTTTCCTGAGTTCATCCGCCTCATCGATTTCAAAGTAATAATTGGTTACATCGTAATAGACTAAACTGGTATTGCGGTTATGTTGTCGCTTGATTCGTTCATGGAGCCATAGCTGGAGTGCATCCTTGTGCTTGTTGAAAAAGGTTAGACTGCGGTAGACATCGTCCAAAGTGAAGTTGCTTTTTTCAAAAAATGTCTCCTTGATTTCGTATGTTTTCTTCTTGGAAGCAGGGTAAAGCAAGCGGGAAAACACCAGAAGT
The DNA here is from genome assembly GCF_001748485.2 of Tepidibacillus sp. HK-1. Taxonomy (NCBI): domain Bacteria; kingdom Bacillati; phylum Bacillota; class Bacilli; order Caryophanales; family Bacillaceae; genus Tepidibacillus; species Tepidibacillus sp. HK-1. Next base: position 1,358 of record NZ_BDGM02000048.1, read on the forward strand.
TTCATGATACTATTGGCATCGTAATCATGCTTCGCATGGCGTTGCCTGTTGATGAGAAAGGTATGGATTCCAAGATCATGATAGATCTTACTCAATGCAGCATAACCGAAATTTTTTCGATTCGTTGAACCGATCGGGATATGCTCGTCCCGTTGGATAGTGAAAGAAATGGAAGAACGTTCAGAAGCGTATTGTTCGTTCATCTGTTTAATTTTTTCGTTAAAAAAAGCAATCGGATCATCGTATTGTTTTTCTAGTTCATCCAGATAACCAAGGGATTTGATGGTTCTGGATTTAGGGGATTTACTATTAGCATCCCGATAGCTCTGTACGATGGATAAATAAATGCGACCAGTTTTTTTATTTTTCACTTGTCTAAGAAACATGAACATGGCTCCCTTAATTGAATACGATTTTACCTTCATTATACCA
>NZ_BDGM02000049.1:0-1773 GCF_001748485.2 Tepidibacillus sp. HK-1
ATATATATTCCGAGTTCTAGATAGGAGGATGTGTATGTATCTTAAAAAAACTCGTCAAAAAAATGGTCGTATCTTTTTATCCATTGTGGATGGTTATTATGATAAGGACAAAGGACACTCCAGAACCATCACCGTTGAGAAAGTTGGTTATTTAGATGAACTCGAAAAGCTTTATGAAGACCCCATCGCTTATTTCAATGAAAGGGTTCAGATGCTTAAAAAGCAAAAGGCGGAACGCATATCCCCTATTTCCATGGAGTTTTCCCATGACGAAAAACTTACATACGATCAGGCCTATCGAAAAAATTTTGGTTACGCTGTATTGAGCCAAGTCTACCATGAGCTTAAAATTGACAAGTTCCTCATGAACAAACAGCGCAGTTCAAAAATAAACTTTAGCAGTAATGACATTATGAAACTCCTTGTCTTTTCTAGACTACTTCATCCAGCTTCGAAGAAAAAAACCTTTGAAAACCGATCGCTGTACTTTGAAAAAGAAAATTATTCGTTGGATGATGTTTACCGCAGTTTGTCCTTCTTTTATAAACATAGCTCAGCCTTACAGGTGCATCTTAACGATCGCATTAAGCAATTGTACGGACGTAATACTAATCTTGTCTACTATGATGTGACGAATTATTACTTTGAGACCGATACCATTGATGATTTAAGAAAAAAAGGCGTATCCAAAGAACATCGACCTAATCCGATTGTTCAAATGGGTCTATTTATGGATAACTTAGGTATTCCCATCACCTTTGAGTTGTTCCCAGGCAATACGAACGATTGTCTAACCTTTAGACCGGGTCTTTCTCGAATTCAAAAAGAATATGATCTCGGCAAAATCATTGTTGTGGCCGATAAAGGTATGACCACTGGGGACAATATCCATTACACCCTGTCAGGAAAACATGGGTATGTGTTTAGTATGTCCGTACGCGGTGCCGATCAAGAGTTCAAGAAATATGTGTTGAATGAAGATGGCTATACATGGTATGGCTCAGAGTACAAAAGAAAGTCACGCCTTTATCCTAGAACGATTTTAGTTACCTCAAGGAATGGGAAAAAGATAAAAAAAGTGGTCGATGAAAAACAAGTGATCTTCTACAGTGAAAAGTATGCAAAAAAGGCTAAGGCGGATCGTGAAAAAACTATTGCCAAAGCGATGGACATTATTCAAAATCCCGGCAAATATTCTCGAGCGACTTCTTATGGTGCTGCTGGTTATGTAAAAAATATAATGTTTGATAAAGAGACGGGTGAGATTCTTTCGCCAAAAAAATTGCTGGAACTTGACGTGGAAAAATTACAGGCGGAGGAGGCCCTTGATGGTTACTATGCGATTGTAACGAGTGAATACAAAGAGACTGACGATCATATCATCGACATTTATCGAGGGTTATGGCGAATCGAGGAATCCTTTCGTGTGACCAAAAGCGATCTTGAAGCACGTCCTGTTTTTGTTTCCAGAGAAGAACATATACAGGCACATTTTCTGACTTGTTTCATCGCACTTACCATTGCTCGGATTATTGAACACAAGCTAGACCATAAATACAGTATCGGACGGATTCTTGAAAGCCTAGCTAAATCAGAGTGCACACATATGAAACAAAATTACTACTTGTTTGATTATTTTGATGAAATTCTTAATGATCTCGGGGACATTTTTCAAATCGATTTTTCTAAAAAAATTCGTTCCCTTGGCGAAATAAAAAAAATTATCGCTACTACAAAAAAGGGGTAAAAAATTCGCTATGAATTTCTGCAAAA
>NZ_BDGM02000050.1:0-1746 GCF_001748485.2 Tepidibacillus sp. HK-1
TACCTTCAAAACTAGCAGCAAGAAAAGCAATTAGGTTAAGCCCTCGACCGATTAGTATCCGTCAGCTCCATACCTTACGGTACTTCCACACCGGACCTATCAACCTTATCATCTTTAAGGGGTCTTACTGGACTAACTCCATGGGAAATCTCATCTTGAGGGGGGCTTCACGCTTAGATGCTTTCAGCGCTTATCCCTTCCACACTTAGCTACCCAGCGATGCGCCTGGCGGCACAACTGGTACACCAGCGGTGTGTCCATCCCGGTCCTCTCGTACTAAGGACAGCTCCTCTCAAATTTCCTACGCCCGCGACAGATAGGGACCGAACTGTCTCACGACGTTCTGAACCCAGCTCGCGTACCGCTTTAATGGGCGAACAGCCCAACCCTTGGGACCTACTTCAGCCCCAGGATGCGATGAGCCGACATCGAGGTGCCAAACCTCCCCGTCGATGTGGACTCTTGGGGGAGATAAGCCTGTTATCCCCAGGGTAGCTTTTATCCGTTGAGCGATGGCCCTTCCATGCGGAACCACCGGATCACTAAGCCCGACTTTCGTCCCTGCTCGACTTGTATGTCTCGCAGTCAAGCTCCCTTCTGCCTTTACACTCTGCGAATGATTTCCAACCATTCTGAGGGAACCTTTGGGCGCCTCCGTTACTCTTTAGGAGGCGACCGCCCCAGTCAAACTGCCCACCTGACACGGTCCCTCATCCCGTTTAGGGATGTAGGTTAGAATTTCAATACGATCAGGGTGGTATCCCACCGTTGCCTCCACCGAACCTGGCGGTCCGGCTTCTATGGCTCCCACCTATCCTGTACAAATCGTACCAAAATCCAATATCAGGCTACAGTAAAGCTCCATGGGGTCTTTCCGTCTTGTCGCGGGTAACCTGCATCTTCACAGGTATTACAATTTCACCGGGTCTCTCGTTGAGACAGTGCCCAAATCGTTACGCCATTCGTGCGGGTCAGAACTTACCTGACAAGGAATTTCGCTACCTTAGGACCGTTATAGTTACGGCCGCCGTTTACTGGGGCTTCGGTTCAAAGCTTCGTCACTTAATGTCACTAACCTCTCCCCTTAACCTTCCAGCACCGGGCAGGCGTCAGCCCCTATACTTCGCCTTGCGGCTTTGCAGAGACCTGTGTTTTTGCTAAACAGTCGCTTGGGCCTATTCACTGCGGCCTCCTCGGGCTTTCACCCTATCGAGGCACCCCTTCTCCCGAAGTTACGGGGTCATTTTGCCGAGTTCCTTAACGAGAGTTCTCCCGAGCGCCTTAGGATTCTCTCCTCACCCACCTGTGTCGGTTTACGGTACGGGTACCTTCCTCCTCACTAGAGGCTTTTCTTGGCAGTATGAAATCAGGGACTTCGGTACTTTATTTTTCCCTCGCCATCACGGCCTAGCCTTGAGTCTACGGATTTGCCTATAGACTCAGCCTCACCGCTTGGACGTGCATTTCCAATAGCACGCTTCCCCTATCCTTCTGCGTCCCCCCATCGTTCAAACGGAGGAAAGGTAGTACAGGAATTTCAACCTGTTGTCCATCGCCTACGCCTTTCGGCCTCAGCTTAGGTCCCGACTAACCCTGAGCGGACGAGCCTTCCTCAGGAAACCTTAGGTTTTCGGCGGACAAGATTCTCACTTGTCTTTTCGCTACTCATACCGGCATTCTCACTTCTTATCGCTCCACCGCTCCTTTCGGTACGACTTCTATGCAATAAGAACGCTCCCCTACCAC
>NZ_BDGM02000051.1:0-1614 GCF_001748485.2 Tepidibacillus sp. HK-1
GTATGAGTAAAATTATTGTGGGAGGAAAAACAACCTTATAAGGCAGATAATGGAATCTGCTTGAATAAGAAGAATATTAAGCAGAAAGATGTAAGCAAAAAAATATGGAAAAGAGGGTCTCTCCTTGGTAGAATCATATTCGTGACAACAGATTCAAAGGAGTGAGCCCTCATGAAAAATATTAACACAAAATATCCGACGTTAAAAGAGATAGAACAGTTAGTTTGGAGGAATTTGCAGGAAACCTTTTCGACGGTCATGAAATTACTTTTAGAGGATTTTGATCAACAGATTATAGATAAACGAGATAAACAAAGATTTCATCTAAAAGATAAAAGAAAATTAACTATCGATAGCCTTTTTGGTGAGATAGAAATTAACCGTACATACTACCGTGATCGAGAGACAGGTGAACATGTCTACCTTCTTGATCGATATCTAGGTTTTGAAGGAGCCAAAGGGTTTAGTCCATTAGTGGAGGAAGCAGCTATTGAACTAGCTGTATCTGGACCTTCTTATCGAAAAGCAGCTAATACCCTTGAAACTATCCTTGGTTATCGGGTTATGAGTCATGAAGCTATTCGCCAGCATTTGTTGAGTGTGGAAGCTATTCAGAAAGAGAAACAATCAATTACTTCACCTGTATTATTTGTGGAAGTAGACGGGCTATATATAAAGCGACAAGAAAAACGAATCAAAGGCAAAGAAGAGAAAATAGCGGCGGTTCATCAAGGTTGGGAGGTTAACGGGAAGCGAGTCATCTTGAAAGAAAAGCGTCATTATATTCACCGGGGAGAAGAACCGTTTTGGGAAGGGTTTGAAAATTTCCTGATGGAAACATATAACTATGACCCTACGGTGCATCGTCTCGTTATAAATGGAGATGGAGCAGGATGGATTACCGCCTGTCGCAACTACTTTAAAGACCGAGCTTTCTTCAGTATTGATCGATTTCATATTGCAAGAGATGTTCGAAGATTATTTCGAGACCACCCTCGTTATCAGGCAATGCAGAAAGCACTAGCAGCTTATGACGGAGAGAAGCTGATTACAGAATTAAACAGTGCCGTAGGTACATTGAATGACGAAACAAAAGAGAAACGCTTAGAAGAACTTATCAAGCAGCTTGAACAGTATCCTGAGGCGTTAGGGGACTATAGAAAATGGTTAAAGGAACATGGGATTGATCCAACTGGAATGCGTCCTATGGGAAGTGCAGAAGCGACAATGAGTGTATTTGCAAAACGTATGAAAAATGGACGGAGTTGGGTTAACAAAGGAGCTAGTGCCATGATGACAGCAATGGTATCGATCCTCGACAAATTAGCTCTAAAAACACTATTTGGTCGAGTAGAAAAATGGTCAGAAGCCAAAGAAGAAAAACCACCAAAGCAGTATGTGAAAAAGGTAGTAAGAACCGTAGGTAAAGTTACACGAAACAATATTATGTATCTAAAGAATAAAGCGAATATCCCAGTATATGAAGTACTAAAGGAATTAAAAGGATTTTAAAAAATAATATATGATTTTACTTTGGAAAACCCATAAAATATGAATACGCTTACGTAAATGTGGATGGAATAAAATTCCTCCCACAAATACTTGACTCAGACT
>NZ_BDGM02000052.1:0-1561 GCF_001748485.2 Tepidibacillus sp. HK-1
TGAATCAATTTCATAATTCCTTCTTTTAAAGAAAGACAGACCTGCAGAATTTAAATCGTTTTTAAAATTTTTAAGTTTTTAAGCAGCTTTTTGTTGGTTCAACTTGGCATTAATCCGATCAACAGCTAATTTTGAAGCATTATAAACCAATGTTACGAAGTCAAAATGAACTTTAGCACGTTTTCCAGTTCGATATCGAACATTGTTTAGTTGAAAGAATTCTTTCAGATACGCATTCACTCGTTCCACAGCAGTCCGGCGTTTATAGATGTCTTTCCAAGCTTTTAAGCCACGGGCTGGAGCTGTATATTTTCTGAGATTTGTCGTAATTTTAACCTTATATACCTTTTGGCAAAGCTCATCATGAGCTAAGGGGCAATCCTTACATTCCTTTGGTCTTGTGTATTTTAGGGTTTCATATTTTTCATCAAAACTGTCATAGCGATAGGAATGCTCTCGAACACATGTCGGCGCAAAATGTTTGTCAAAACCTATCGGTTCAGACTCATTCCGTTTATTATAAGCAATAACGGCTTGATGTCCCATTCGATGAATTTGGATATAAATGGGTTCGTAGTCATAACCAGCATCCAATACATCATAGCGAAGTGACGGAAGTCGTACAAGTTCATGAATCCCTTTTAATAAAGGGATAGCAGCTTTTCCATCATTCAAGTTACCTGAAGAAAGAAGAGATTGAAAAATGTATTGACTTGTTGCTCCAACAGCCAAATGAGCTTTATAACCAAACCAAAAAACGTTTTTCCCTTCGCTATTTTTCTTTATGCCCCATTGGGGATCCTGAGGAATTTTGGCACGTAACTCAGCTAATGGGACGTCTAATTGATCTTCAATTTTCTTTTCAAAAAGTGGAAGGTTAGCTTCCTGCTCTGCTTTTTCAATAAGCCATTGTTCACGTTCTTTCTTTGATTTACGTCCCCGTTTTTTTGGTTCATCTTTAGGTTTTTCTTCCTTTGGTGGCGCCTGATTACGGGATTCAAAATGGGTTGAATCGATAACTATCGTATCATCGGAAATAAAGCCTTCACTAATCGCTTGTTGAAGGAGAGTCTCTTGGACTTTTTCTAAAGCGTTCGATTCCTTGATGAGTGAAATCATACGTGAGAATGCAGCCTCAGATGGCACAGAATCAGAAACCAAAAAGCCACAATCAAGGCGAAAGACGATATCATTCTTGAGACGTTTTACTAAATCTTTGATAAATGGAATGCGTTCTGTAATTCTGGCAATTAAAGAATAGATCATCGCTGCATAGTTAAGCTCAACAGGTCTACCAAATCTCGATTTTTTCGCAACCACAGCCAATATTGGATCGATGTCAATCGTTGAAAAGATAGCTTCAAATCGTTGGGTAGGTTCTAAATCATATAATTCTTGTATATTAAATAGGCTTTCTTGTCTTATAATAGGCATAGGGAGTCTTCCTCCAGTCTTAGAGTTGGTGTCGTTACTTACTCATTCGACATTTTGGGGAGGTACTCCTTTTTTTAGCTTTTAAAAGCCTTGAGCCCGTAGGGCTCATAATTATGAAATTGATTCA
>NZ_BDGM02000053.1:0-1532 GCF_001748485.2 Tepidibacillus sp. HK-1
GGCGGACGGGTGAGTAACACGTGGGCAACCTGCCTGTAAGACTGGGATAACCCCGGGAAACCGGAGCTAATACCAGATAAGAGAACATCTCGCATGAGATGAACTAGAAAGGTGGCGCAAGCTACCACTTACAGATGGGCCCGCGGCGCATTAGCTAGTTGGTAGGGTAACGGCCTACCAAGGCGACGATGCGTAGCCGACCTGAGAGGGTGATCGGCCACACTGGGACTGAGACACGGCCCAGACTCCTACGGGAGGCAGCAGTAGGGAATCTTCCGCAATGGACGAAAGTCTGACGGAGCAACGCCGCGTGAGTGATGAAGGTTTTCGGATTGTAAAACTCTGTCATTAGGGAAGAACAAGTATAGGATGAACAAGCCTGTACCTTGACGGTACCTAAGGAGGAAGCCCCGGCTAACTACGTGCCAGCAGCCGCGGTAATACGTAGGGGGCAAGCGTTGTCCGGAATTATTGGGCGTAAAGCGCGCGCAGGCGGTTCTTTAAGTCTGATGTGAAAGCCCACGGCTCAACCGTGGAGGGTCATTGGAAACTGGAGGACTTGAGTGCAGGAGAGGGAAGTGGAATTCCACGTGTAGCGGTGAAATGCGTAGAGATGTGGAGGAACACCAGTGGCGAAGGCGACTTTCTGGCCTGTAACTGACGCTGAGGCGCGAAAGCGTGGGGAGCAAACAGGATTAGATACCCTGGTAGTCCACGCCGTAAACGATGAGTGCTAGGTGTTAGGGGTTTCGATACCCTTAGTGCCGAAGTTAACACATTAAGCACTCCGCCTGGGGAGTACGGCCGCAAGGCTGAAACTCAAAGGAATTGACGGGGGCCCGCACAAGCAGTGGAGCATGTGGTTTAATTCGAAGCAACGCGAAGAACCTTACCAGGGCTTGACATCCCGTTGCCTGGTCTAGAGATAGACCTTTCCCTTCGGGGACAACGGTGACAGGTGGTGCATGGTTGTCGTCAGCTCGTGTCGTGAGATGTTGGGTTAAGTCCCGCAACGAGCGCAACCCTTAATCTTAGTTGCCAGCATTCAGATGGGCACTCTAAGGTGACTGCCGGTGACAAACCGGAGGAAGGTGGGGATGACGTCAAATCATCATGCCCCTTATGTCCTGGGCTACACACGTGCTACAATGGCTGGTACAAAGGGTAGCGAAGCCGTGAGGTGGAGCCAATCCCAAAAAACCAGTCTCAGTTCGGATTGTAGGCTGCAACTCGCCTACATGAAGCCGGAATTGCTAGTAATCGCGGATCAGCATGCCGCGGTGAATACGTTCCCGGGCCTTGTACACACCGCCCGTCACACCACGAGAGTTTGCAACACCCGAAGTCGGTGAGGTAACCGCAAGGAGCCAGCCGCCGAAGGTGGGGTAGATGATTGGGGTGAAGTCGTAACAAGGTAGCCGTATCGGAAGGTGCGGCTGGATCACCTCCTTTCTATGGAGAAATACTCATCCTTACGGATGAGAGGCTTTTTACACTGTTTAGTTTTGAAAGAGTAATGATCCCAAGTGGAT
>NZ_BDGM02000054.1:0-1311 GCF_001748485.2 Tepidibacillus sp. HK-1
TGGACTTGAGTCAATATCTTGGACACAAAAAAGTTAAGTTTTTTGTAAGTCACTTGTCGGCGGTTTTGAGTATCTCCGTTTTGCCTCTAATCCGACAAGGTCTTGCTCTGCCATGTATCTCAGCTGAAAGATATAGTATGCCTAAGCCGTTGATTTCAATTGATCTTCCACCGCTTGAGGTGTCCTATATCCGAGACTCCCGTGAATTCGTTTCCGATTATACCAGCCTTCGATATATTGGAACAAAGCGAGTTTAGCAGACTGGTAATCAAGATACTGAACATGATTGACTTCCTCCTTCTTTAGGATGGCGTGGAATGATTCTATGCAAGCATTGTCATAAGGACAACCTTTGCGGCTGAATGACTGTGTAATGCCTTGAGACTTAGCATATTGTTCAAATGCTTCACTCGTATATTGTGTTCCTAAATCGGTGTGAAGAATAAGTCCATCCTTGGGCTGTTGTGTATCACAAGCATTGGCTAGGGCTTTGATCACGAGCTCTGTTGTCATCGATTTTGCAAAAGAGTAACCAACAATTTTATGTGTATGTAAATCCATTACAGAAGCCAGGTAACACCAACCCTCTTTAAGCGTATGGATATACGTAATATCTGCCACCCACTTCTCATTCATGGTGTTGGTAGAGAAATCCTGTTGCAACAGATTGTCACGTTCCACAACCTTCTCTTTACTCGGATAAGGCTTATATTTTTTCTTCACAATGGAACGGATATCTGCCTTTCTCATCAAACGCTGGACACGCTTAAGACTGACCTTATAACCTTCTTGGTTCAGGAGATAATGGATTTTGGGAGCACCGTAACGCTGTTTGCTCTCCTCGTGGATTTCAATGATTCGTTTGGTCATCTCCCGATTTTCACGGTCACGTTTTGATTCCGTGTAATGTTGTGTTTGATAATAAGTACTTCTTGGAATGCCCAACACCTCACACAAGGTGTGGACAGCATAATCTGATTTATGGTTATCAATCAATTCTGTCAATTCTGTGTCACTTACTTTTTGGCGAATATGGCTATAGCCTTTTTTAAGATTTCATTCTCCTGTTGGAGGCGGAGCATTTGCTTTTGCATGTCGGCTACCTCTTTTGGAGTCATTGCCTCGTCTCCTGTTCCAATTGGGGTATATTGTTTAATCCATTTGTAGACCGTAACCTCTGATACGCCATATTCGCTACACAGATCTTTGACAGAAGTGCCTGAATGATACAAATCCACAATCGTTTTCTTAAAGTCATCATTGAATTTTTTGCGTTTCATATTGGACACATCCTCTCCCGTTTTTATTGTA
>NZ_BDGM02000055.1:0-1014 GCF_001748485.2 Tepidibacillus sp. HK-1
GCGATTCCCTAAGTAGCGGCGAGCGAAAAGGGAACAGCCTAAACCGATACCTACGGGTATCGGGGTCGTGGGGCGTCTTATGTGGAGTAAGAAAAAAGGATGGTAGTTGAACAAGTCTGGAAAGGCTGGCCAAAGAGCGTAACAGCCGCGTAAGCAAAATCATCCTTTCTCCAAGACAGACCCCGAGTACGGCGGGACACGTGAAACCCCGTCGGAATCTGGGAGGACCATCTCCTAAGGCTAAATACTCCCTAGCAACCGATAGTGAAACAGTACCGTGAGGGAAAGGTGAAAAGCACCCCGGGAGGGGAGTGAAAAAGAACCTGAAACCGTGTGCTTACAAACAGTTGGAGCACCATTCCCACCCACGAAAGTGTTACTTTCGCGGGGACCCGGGAGGTGTGACAGCGTGCCTTTTGTAGAATGAACCGGCGAGTTACGATTGCGTGCAAGGTTAAAGTGAAGAGCTGGAGCCGTAGCGAAAGCGAGTCTTAAAAGGGCGAAAGTACGTAGTCGTAGACCCGAAACCGTGTGATCTACCCATGTCCAGGGTGAAGGTGAGGTAACACTCACTGGAGGCCCGAACCCACTAGTGTTGAAAAACTAGGGGATGAGGTGTGGGTAGCGGTGAAATTCCAATCGAACTCGGAGATAGCTGGTTCTCCCCGAAATAGCTTTAGGGCTAGCCTTGGAGTAAGAATCTTGGAGGTAGAGCACTGATTGGGCTAGGGGCCCTCATCGGGTTACCGAACTCAGTCAAACTCCGAATGCCAAAGATTTATCTTCAGGAGTCAGACGGCGAGTGCTAAGATCCGTCGTCAAAAGGGAAACAGCCCAGACCATCAGCTAAGGTCCCCAAGTATACGTTAAGTGGAAAAGGATGTGGAGTTGCACAGACAACCAGGATGTTGGCTTAGAAGCAGCCACCATTCAAAGAGTGCGTAATAGCTCACTGGTCGAGTGACTCTGCGCCGAAAATGTACCGGGGCTAAACGTATCACCGAAGCTATGGAT
>NZ_BDGM02000056.1:0-889 GCF_001748485.2 Tepidibacillus sp. HK-1
AGCCTTTCCAGACTTGTTCAACTACCATCCTTTTTTCTTACTCCACATAAGACGCCCCACGACCCCGATACCCGTAGGTATCGGTTTAGGCTGTTCCCTTTTCGCTCGCCGCTACTTAGGGAATCGCACTCAAGTCCCACCAAAGTGACGGAAAGCTTTGTAGCTTATTCCGACTACTTTGGTGGGGCCCAAGTTTCTTTGCTTTCTCTTCCTCAGGGTACTTAGATGTTTCAGTTCCCCTGGTTGCCTCCTCATCCCCTATGTGTTCAGGGATGGGTATACTTCCATTACGAAGTATGGGTTCCCCCATTCGGAAATCCCCGGATCGATGCTTACTTACAGCTCCCCGAGGCATATCGGTGTTCGTCCCGTCCTTCTTCGGCTCCTAGCACCAAGGCATCCACCGTGCGCTCTTTGTAGCTTAACCTATGTTTTGCCTTGCTTTTCTTGCTATCTAGTTTTCAAGGTACATAAAAAGACGACAATGTTTAATTTATCATCTTCTTCTTAAACTTTCAAGTATCCATTGTTTCCAATTTGATGGTGGAGCTAAGCGGGATCGAACCGCTGACCTCCTGCTTGCAAGGCAGGCGCTCTCCCAGCTGAGCTATAGCCCCGTATTAGATATTAGAGTTTTAAGTTCTATAATGGTGGGCCTAACAAGACTTGAACTTGTGACCTCACGCTTATCAGGCGTGCGCTCTAACCAGCTGAGCTATAGGCCCTCAATGACACGCTTGATGCGCTAATATGAAAGGAATCATCCACTTGGGATCATTACTCTTTCAAAACTAAACAGTGTAAAAAGCCTCTCATCCGTAAGGATGAGTATTTCTCCATAGAAAGGAGGTGATCCAGCCGCACCTTCCGATACGGCTACCTTGTTACG
>NZ_BDGM02000057.1:0-887 GCF_001748485.2 Tepidibacillus sp. HK-1
AATCGAAGTTCGATAACTAAACGGTCTTGAAAAGTACCCCAAAGACGTTCAATACGCCCTTTGGCTTGCGGGGTCATTGCTTTGATATGAGTTATACCGAGTTCAGCCATTACCTTACCAAATTGCGATAACGGCTTGATTTCACCCGCTAATTCCTGCTCCACCGTTAACGATTCCTTGGGAGATCGGAAGATCGTATGCCGATCGCTGTACAAACCAAGTGGAAGGCCATATTGCTCAATAGCTTGTTGCATAACGGTGAAATAACCCTCTTGAGTTTCTGTAGGACGGAAAACAGCACCAACAACTATTCCGGTAGCATCGTCAATTGCGGCATGCAATGTAAGTTTGGGCCCTCTATCCTCTAGCCAGGCATAAGCACTGGCATCAATCTGCCAAAGCATCCCGGCTTGGGGCTTGCGGTTGCGGGGACGATGAATACTTCCTCGGCGTCGTTGTTTTACTTGCTTCAGTCCTTTCTCCAAGAGAATGCGGCGAACAGTAGACACACTAAGAGTCAAGGATTCATGTTCCTGCAATAGTTCGGCAAAATGACAGTTATTACAGCCATGGTAGGTGTTTTGATACAACGAAGCGACTTGATCCTTGATTGAATCTGCAATCGCATGAACAGGTTTACGCCCTCGATTTTTATGGGCAATGCCTTCAGCTCCTTCCTTAAGATAGGTTTTTTTAAGGCGCAAAACCTGTCGGGTAGAAAGTTGCAGTAGGGTTGCAGCTTCCTCCACTTTAATTTGACGAGAAACAAGCTTTTCAATGACCAATACTTTTTTGAGTTCTGCTTTTGTCAATGTAATCTTCTCCTGTCCCATAGTGACATTTTCTCTGAACAGTTATAACATGACAATATCACAGAACAATAACAA
>NZ_BDGM02000058.1:0-793 GCF_001748485.2 Tepidibacillus sp. HK-1
ATTATGCTTTTGGATGGCTATATCAAATTACCGAAACTGAAACTTGTAAAAATGAAACAACATCGGGAAATCCCGTCACATCATATCCTCAAGTCTTGTACGGTTTCTCGAACAAAAACAGGAAAATACTATGTTTCTATTCTCACTGAATACGAATATCAACCTACACAAAAAGAAGTACAAGCTGTTGTTGGATTAGATTTTTCCATGAATGGCTTATTCGTCGATAGCGAAGAAGGTAAGACAGCCAATTACCCTCGTTTCTATCGCCAAGCCTTGGGAAAATTAGCGAAGGAACAGCGTATTCTATCACGCAGAAAGAAAGGCTCTAATCGTTGGCACAAACAGCGTCTGAAAGTAGCGAAGCTACATGAAAGAATTGCGAACCAACGAAAAGACTTTCTACACAAGGAATCACACAAATTAGCGAAACGGTATGACTGCGTGGTTATCGAAGACCTCAACATGAAAGGGATGTCTCAAGCCCTCCATTTTGGCAAAAGTGTCCATGATAATGGCTGGGGCATGTTCACCACCTTTCTCCAATACAAGTTAGAGGAGCAGGGGAAAAAGCTTATCAAAATAGATAAGTGGTTTCCATCATCCAAAACTTGTTCAAGTTGCGGTCAAGTAAAGGAGTCTCTATCTCTTTCTGAGCGCATATTCCATTGTGATTGTGGTTTTGTGGCAGATAGAGATTGGAACGCTTCTATCAATATCAAGCGTGAAGGATTGCGACTGTTAGTATAATCATAAATAGAGCATGGAACAGGCTCGATAGCTAAGTAAATTT
>NZ_BDGM02000059.1:0-757 GCF_001748485.2 Tepidibacillus sp. HK-1
AACTTCTTCTCTGGTCGTGTTGAATTTCCTAAGTTCAAAAGCCGCAAGGCGAGACAGTCCTACACAACCAACGTGGTCAACGGAAAGGATTAGATTTTTCCATGAATGGCTTATTCGTCGATAGCGAAGAAGGTAAGACAGCCAATTACCCTCGTTTCTATCGCCAAGCCTTGGGAAAATTAGCGAAGGAACAGCGTATTCTATCACGCAGAAAGAAAGGCTCTAATCGTTGGCACAAACAGCGTCTGAAAGTAGCGAAGCTACATGAAAGAATTGCGAACCAACGAAAAGACTTTCTACACAAGGAATCACACAAATTAGCGAAACGGTATGACTGCGTGGTTATCGAAGACCTCAACATGAAAGGGATGTCTCAAGCACTCCATTTTGGCAAAAGTGTCCATGATAATGGCTGGGGCATGTTTACCACCTTTCTCCAATACAAGTTAGAGGAGCAGGGGAAAAAGCTTATCAAAATAGATAAGTGGTTTCCATCATCCAAAACTTGTTCAAGTTGCGGTCAAGTAAAGGAGTCTCTATCTCTTTCTGAGCGCATATTCGATTGTGATTGTGGTTTTGTGGCAGATAGAGATTGGAACGCTTCTATCAATATCAAGCGTGAAGGATTGCGACTGTTAGTATAATCATAAATAGAGCATGGAACAGGCTCGATAGCTAAGTAAATTTTGTACCGTTAGGTGCGATTACCTTAGAAGCCCTCACCTCTAAGCGAAGCGTAGGTGGCGGGTAGTTCACT
>NZ_BDGM02000060.1:0-667 GCF_001748485.2 Tepidibacillus sp. HK-1
AAAAGTTATCCTTAACTCTAATAAATTGATTAGGTCCACATTTCTGTGGTACGCTTGGCTTTTACACTGTTCAGTTTTCAAAGAGCAATCAAAGTTTCAATTAGTGTGTCGTAACAGCGACAAAATATATTTTATTATGTATTATGTTAACTTGTCAACTGTTTTTTTGTTTCTTTTTTATCGAACGTTTTAATCATAAGGTTTCACGAAGCAATAAATAATATATTAACATGAATCGTATTTTGTCGTCAATGATTTTCTTAATCCTTTTTAAGGAAATTTGTCGTATTGGCGACTATATAAATTTAGCACATTTCGACATCTTTCGTCAAGTATATTTTTTTAGTCGAATTTTGTCTTACACACCGCAGAAACTACACCATATTTTACAATTATTATTTTATGTAATTTGTCTTGGCCAAATCTTAGGATCGGGTAGGAGGCTGGCCATTATTTGACCAGCCGACCTCCCACAGCACCGTACGTACCGTTCGGTATACGGCGCTTCCAAAGTTTACACGTCACTTCGCAGAATAACATTCGCTAAAACTTAGATATCCAGCTCGCTTAAATCGCTCGTTAGATAGGGCTTTTGTCAAGATAGGGCTATGAGCAGTACGCCAATAGCCTTTTCTTGTATTCGCCCACATCCACGCTTGCTCCTCAC
>NZ_BDGM02000061.1:0-524 GCF_001748485.2 Tepidibacillus sp. HK-1
ACCTTAGGTTTTCGGCGGACAAGATTCTCACTTGTCTTTTCGCTACTCATACCGGCATTCTCACTTCTTATCGCTCCACCGCTCCTTTCGGTACGACTTCTATGCAATAAGAACGCTCCCCTACCACACAGAGGTCAGTTGTCAGAAATCAGAAGTCAGAGATTATTCCCACTTCCTTAGAAGTGAATAGATTTGTTTGCCTAACCCATCATATTTATTGAATATCTCTTGATGAACTAACCTAGTTCGTATTTTTCGAAGTCCGGAAATTTTTGAGTCATTTTGTGAATTTCTAATGCTAACCTATACGATAATTGATATATCCTTAAATCAGTATAGTGCTTTATCACATTTACCCTCTCTTTCCGACTTCTGACCTCTGAATACTGACCTCCGTATCCATAGCTTCGGTGATACGTTTAGCCCCGGTACATTTTCGGCGCAGAGTCACTCGACCAGTGAGCTATTACGCACTCTTTGAATGGTGGCTGCTTCTAAGCCAACATCCTGGTTGTCTGTGCAAC
>NZ_BDGM02000062.1:0-502 GCF_001748485.2 Tepidibacillus sp. HK-1
CAGCTGAGATACATGGCAGAGCAAGACCTTGTCGGATTAGAGGCAAAACGGAGATACTCAAAACCGCCGACAAGTGACTTACAAAAAACTTAACTTTTTTGTGTCCAAGATATTGACTCAAGTCCAAATTGTGCTTCAATGTTTTTTTCGTGCAAAGAAAGATTTGCTTCTTTATCGGCTTTTTCTTGTAGCCATTTTTCTTTTTCTTCTTTTGATTTGCGCCCGCGTTTTTTAGATGGAACTATTGAATCCTTTTCTTTAAATGGTGCATGATCCCATGCTTCAATATGAGTTGCATCAATAGCTACGGTGTTATCACTAATAAAGCCTTCAGTAATCGCTTGAGTTAGAAGCGTTTCCTCTACACGTTCCATTACATTACTTTTAACAATTTTTTTAATCATTCTTGAATAGGAAGATTCCGAAGGAATCCAATCGGAAAATAAAAATCCGCAATCTAAACGAAATACAAAATCGTTTTTTAACCGCTTTACAAGATCTT
>NZ_BDGM02000063.1:0-459 GCF_001748485.2 Tepidibacillus sp. HK-1
GAAAGGAATAGGTTTAAATTCTATCTTCTTGGCCTTCAAAACGCACTAGACATGTTTGAGTATGTCTTTTTTATTTGGGGTATTGACGATAACTGTCATTTGTGATAAATTATTTAAGTCATTGAAATGATTAAGTTCAATAAAATGTTAATTTTAAACTAAAATATCTTGTTGACATAACGTCAGTAAACATGATAATATATTTTCACTGTCACTTCGAGAAAATCGAATAAAGTGATAAAAGAAAATAAAAAAGTTGTTGACAAGAATTATGATTTTGTGATAAAATATTATTTGTCTTCACAAAAGATGACGGCGAGAAAAAAGAAATTATTGCTCTTTGAAAACTGAACAGTGTAAAAGCCAAGCGTACCACAGAAAAGTGGACCTAATCAATTTATTAGAGTTAAGGATAACTTTTTATGGCCTCGTGAAGATGCTTATGTAGCTGAATCACAG
>NZ_BDGM02000064.1:0-426 GCF_001748485.2 Tepidibacillus sp. HK-1
CTGTGATTCAGCTACATAAGCATCTTCACGAGGCCATAAAAAGTTATCCTTAACTCTAATAAATTGATTAGGTCCACTTTTCTGTGGTACGCTTGGCTTTTACACTGTTCAGTTTTCAAAGAGCAATCAAAGTTTCAATTAGTGTGTCGTAACAGCGACAAAATATATCTTATTATGTATTATGTTAATTTGTCAACTGTTTTTTTTCTTTATATTTTTGTTGGAGTAATGGAACACTCTTCGAGTACACAATTTCCATCCAGCAAAGATGAACATTCGACGTAGTAGTCTGGAAACTAATGGAGCGGATGATGGGAATCGAACCCACGCTACCAGCTTGGAAGGCTGGAGTTCTACCATTGAACTACATCCGCATATTTTATAATTTATATGGTCGGGGTGACAGGATTTGAACCTGCGACCCCC
>NZ_BDGM02000065.1:0-360 GCF_001748485.2 Tepidibacillus sp. HK-1
TACCAAGCTTAATCCATTTACTGAAAACATATGGTGCGGACGAAGGGATTTGAACCCCCACGATATTTCTACCACTAGAACCTGAATCTAGCGCGTCTGCCGATTCCGCCACGTCCGCGTAAAATTCCACAGTTTTGCATATAAATTTTAAGCGCATATAGCCTAAAGCACTGGTACATGTAGTGTTTTAGGCTAATTTTATTTTTATTTTATTAAAAATTTTTATAGCGAATATATATATTCCGAGTTCTAGATAGGAGGATGTGTATGTATCTTAAAAAAACTCGTCAAAAAAATGGTCGTATCTTTTTATCCATTGTGGATGGTTATTATGATAAGGACAAAGGACACTCCAGAACC
>NZ_BDGM02000066.1:0-349 GCF_001748485.2 Tepidibacillus sp. HK-1
CGACCGTTAAGCCCTCCAGCGCCGATGGTACTTGGACCGAAGGGTCCTGGGAGAGTAGGACGTTGCCAGGCAAAGAATAAAGGACTACCGAAAGGTAGTCTTTTTGTATATACGAAAGTAGGTCGTACCGAGGCGTGAGAAGCCGAGTATTTTTTTGAACCCAGGCTCTCAGTATATAGACTTGTTTGGACATTTAAAAAGTGGTATATTTTTTAGAGAAATGAATTTTACGCGGACGTGGCGGAATCGGCAGACGCGCTAGATTCAGGTTCTAGTGGTAGAAATATCGTGGGGGTTCAAATCCCTTCGTCCGCACCATATGTTTTCAGTAAATGGATTAAGCTTGGTA
>NZ_BDGM02000067.1:0-327 GCF_001748485.2 Tepidibacillus sp. HK-1
TTCTTAATGATCTCGGGGACATTTTTCAAATCGATTTTTCTAAAAAAATTCGTTCCCTTGGCGAAATAAAAAAAATTATCGCTACTACAAAAAAGGGGTAAAAAATTCGCTATGAATTTCTGCAAAAGACAACAGCCTTAAACCCTTATTCGAAAAGGGATTATGGCTGTTTTTCCATCTAATTAGCTGCAAAAGTCAGGTTATTATCTCACTGAGGCAGTAGAAAAACAATCAATATTCAATTTTTTTAACTTACTTTAGGAAAGATGGACTGATAATTCATTTTATAATTCATCAATGCCTCTTGAATTTTCCAGGCATATTGAG
>NZ_BDGM02000068.1:0-273 GCF_001748485.2 Tepidibacillus sp. HK-1
TTTCAATGACTTAAATAATTTATCACAAATGACAGTTATCGTCAATACCCCAAATAAAAAAGACATACTCAAACATGTCTAGTGCGTTTTGAAGGCCAAGAAGATAGAATTTAAACCTATTCCTTTCATACCTCCAACGTGTTGTCTACCAAGCTTAATCCATTTACTGAAAACATATGGTGCGGACGAAGGGATTTGAACCCCCACGATATTTCTACCACTAGAACCTGAATCTAGCGCGTCTGCCGATTCCGCCACGTCCGCGTAAAATTC
>NZ_BDGM02000069.1:0-270 GCF_001748485.2 Tepidibacillus sp. HK-1
ACCTTAGGTTTTCGGCGGACAAGATTCTCACTTGTCTTTTCGCTACTCATACCGGCATTCTCACTTCTTATCGCTCCACCGCTCCTTTCGGTACGACTTCTATGCAATAAGAACGCTCCCCTACCACTGTGCCGTACGGCACAATCCATAGCTTCGGTGATACGTTTAGCCCCGGTACATTTTCGGCGCAGAGTCACTCGACCAGTGAGCTATTACGCACTCTTTGAATGGTGGCTGCTTCTAAGCCAACATCCTGGTTGTCTGTGCAAC
>NZ_BDGM02000070.1:0-258 GCF_001748485.2 Tepidibacillus sp. HK-1
AGGAATTAGAAGCAAGCTTCCAATTCCTCGCTCGACTTGCATGTATTAGGCACGCCGCCAGCGTTCGTCCTGAGCCAGGATCAAACTCTCCATAGAAACTTTTAATGTTTTAGCATTTAGAGTTTCTCGTCCTGTGATTCAGCTACATAAGCATCTTCACGAGGCCATAAAAAGTTATCCTTAACTCTAATAAATTGATTAGGTCCACTTTTCTGTGGTACGCTTGGCTTTTACACTGTTCAGTTTTCAAAGAGCAAT
>NZ_BDGM02000071.1:0-255 GCF_001748485.2 Tepidibacillus sp. HK-1
CCGGGGATTTCCGAATGGGGGAACCCATACTTCGTAATGGAAGTATACCCATCCCTGAACACATAGGGGATGAGGAGGCAACCAGGGGAACTGAAACATCTAAGTACCCTGAGGAAGAGAAAGCAAAAGCGATTCCCTAAGTAGCGGCGAGCGAAAAGGGAACAGCCTAAACCGATACCTACGGGTATCGGGGTCGTGGGGCGTCTTATGTGGAGTAAGAAAAAAGGATGGTAGTTGAACAAGTCTGGAAAGGCT
>NZ_BDGM02000072.1:0-255 GCF_001748485.2 Tepidibacillus sp. HK-1
CGTTGGCAAACGCTCAACTGAATTTGCAGAAGGCATACCAAAACTTCTTCTCTGGTCGTGTTGAATTTCCTAAGTTCAAAAGCCGCAAGGCGAGACAGTCCTACACAACCAACGTGGTCAACGGAAACATTATGCTTTTGGATGGCTATATCAAATTACCGAAACTGAAACTTGTAAAAATGAAACAACATCGGGAAATCCCGTCACATCATATCCTCAAGTCTTGTACGGTTTCTCGAACAAAAACAGGAAAAT
>NZ_BDGM02000073.1:0-254 GCF_001748485.2 Tepidibacillus sp. HK-1
ATTTGCAAGAGTTTGATGCAGATCAATTTGCCAATGCATTATTTGCACAAGGTTTTCTTGAAGAAGACCAGGAAGAAATCTGACAATAAAAACAGCTTGACATTCGTTTCTATAGCCAGTAATATATCCTGACTTTTGCAGCAAAATCAAAGAAAAAACAGCCTTGAACCCGCATGAATGTTGGTTTCTTGGCTGTTTTTGTATGTCCAAGAGTTGTAGTGAAAATTACCCTTTTTTGACCTCTCCCAAAATTT
>NZ_BDGM02000074.1:0-252 GCF_001748485.2 Tepidibacillus sp. HK-1
GAAAGGAATAGGTTTAAATTCTATCTTCTTGGCCTTCAAAACGCACTAGACATGTTTGAGTATGTCTTTTTTATTTGGGGTATTGACGATAACTGTCATTTGTGATAAATTATTTAAGTCATTGAAACCTGACTTTTGCAGCTAATTAGATGGAAAAACAGCCATAATCCCTTTTCGAATAAGGGTTTAAGGCTGTTGTTTTTTTTGCAGAAATTCATAGCGAATTTTTTACCCCTTTTTTGTAGTAGCGAT
>NZ_BDGM02000075.1:0-252 GCF_001748485.2 Tepidibacillus sp. HK-1
ACGTATATATACTATTACAAGTCTTCTGCCACATTTCCCCAATTATACAAAACTCAAAATAAGTTTAATGCCTAATTTTGTAAAATGTTTTTAATTCAGGTTTATTGACAGCTATTATGGCATATAACCTGACTTTTGCAGCTAATTAGATGGAAAAACAGCCATAATCCCTTTTCGAATAAGGGTTTAAGGCTGTTGTTTTTTTTGCAGAAATTCATAGCGAATTTTTTACCCCTTTTTTGTAGTAGCGAT
>NZ_BDGM02000076.1:0-243 GCF_001748485.2 Tepidibacillus sp. HK-1
AAAGGAAACATATGAGAAGTTCAAGGACGACAAAGAAGCCTTGAAAAAGCAAAAATTCCCGACTCCTGCCAAGTACAAAAAGGAGTTTGCATGGCTCAAAGAAGTCGATAGCCTTGCGTTGGCAAACGCTCAACTGAATTTGCAGAAGGCATACCAAAACTTCTTCTCTGGTCGTGTTGAATTTCCTAAGTTCAAAAGCCGCAAGGCGAGACAGTCCTACACAACCAACGTGGTCAACGGAAA
>NZ_BDGM02000077.1:0-227 GCF_001748485.2 Tepidibacillus sp. HK-1
CGGCTGGATCACCTCCTTTCTATGGAGAAATACTCATCCTTACGGATGAGAGGCTTTTTACACTGTTTAGTTTTGAAAGAGTAATGATCCCAAGTGGATGATTCCTTTCATATTAGCGCATCAAGCGCATTGTTGTACCTTGAAAACTAGATAGCAAGAAAAGCAAGGCAAAAATAGGTTAAGCTACAAAGAGCGCACGGTGGATGCCTTGGTGCTAGGAGCCGAAG
>NZ_BDGM02000078.1:0-214 GCF_001748485.2 Tepidibacillus sp. HK-1
CCCCGAGGCATATCGGTGTTCGTCCCGTCCTTCTTCGGCTCCTAGCACCAAGGCATCCACCGTGCGCTCTTTGTAGCTTAACCTATGTTTTGCCTTGCTTTTCTTGCTATCTAGTTTTCAAGGTACAACAACGCGCTTGATGCGCTAATATGAAAGGAATCATCCACTTGGGATCATTACTCTTTCAAAACTAAACAGTGTAAAAAGCCTCTCA
>NZ_BDGM02000079.1:0-204 GCF_001748485.2 Tepidibacillus sp. HK-1
TTCTTAATGATCTCGGGGACATTTTTCAAATCGATTTTTCTAAAAAAATTCGTTCCCTTGGCGAAATAAAAAAAATTATCGCTACTACAAAAAAGGGGTAAAAAATTCGCTATGAATTTCTGCAAAAAAAACAACAGCCTTAAACCCTTATTCGAAAAGGGATTATGGCTGTTTTTCCATCTAATTAGCTGCAAAAGTCAGGTT
>NZ_BDGM02000080.1:0-201 GCF_001748485.2 Tepidibacillus sp. HK-1
TTTTGCCTTGCTTTTCTTGCTATCTAGTTTTCAAGGTACAACAATGCGCTTGATGCGCTAATATGAAAGGAATCATCCACTTGGGATCATTACTCTTTCAAAACTAAACAGTGTAAAAAGCCTCTCATCCGTAAGGATGAGTATTTCTCCATAGAAAGGAGGTGATCCAGCCGCACCTTCCGATACGGCTACCTTGTTACG
>NZ_BDGM02000081.1:0-200 GCF_001748485.2 Tepidibacillus sp. HK-1
CCCCCATTCGGAAATCCCCGGATCGATGCTTACTTACAGCTCCCCGAGGCATATCGGTGTTCGTCCCGTCCTTCTTCGGCTCCTAGCACCAAGGCATCCACCGTGCGCTCTTTGTAGCTTAACCTATTTTTGCCTTGCTTTTCTTGCTATCTAGTTTTCAAGGTACAACAATGCGCTTGATGCGCTAATATGAAAGGAAT